>JAMCWG010000058.1:0-20619 GCA_023475235.1 Chloroflexota bacterium | reverse complement strand
CAGGGGAATCTACCCTGTGCGGCACCGCCATATGGACCGGCAGCCGCGACGGGCGTAGCAGGCCGCGTCGCGGGCCGATGGCCGCCCAGAAGTCCGGCGGCTCAGCGCTTGGGTCGATCACCAGCGCGCCGTGCCCCTCGTCGTCGAACACCTCCGCGTTGGTCAGCTCGCCACGCCCCAGACGCTCAAGCAGTCCATCCAACTTAGCGGCCGTCATCCTGCCTGTATGGTGCTCGAATAGGCCAGCGATGGCGCCATCCACCAGGTGAAAGGCCAGGGTATGGGAGTTGCCCAGGTTCGTGCAGACCAGGTTCGGCTGGCGGCGCACCAGCGGGTCCTCCAGACACCCCAGGACGGCTGCCGCAGCCGTGTCCATCACCAGCAGAGGTGTGCTGCCCGGGACGCTCCTGGCCACGGCCAGCATCCGCGTCATCGTCGGCGGTATCGCCTCTCGCAGGTAGGCGAATGCAGCCACGCTGTTGTCGCGGCGGACCGTATCCTCAAGGTAGGCGAAGCGAAACTTGCGGTCGCTCGTGCCGGGAGGCGCATTTCCGTGATCGAGCACGGCGATGGCCACGGCATCGGGGCGCAGGTCGACCCCGAAATCGGCCAGCGCATCGGCGATGCTCTCCTCATCGTAGTCGCCGAGGACGATCACCTCGGCGCCAGGCCGGGCGTCGACCTCGTCCTCGCTCACCAGCGTCACGCCCATCTCACGAACGACGGCCATGTCGTCGTCGATGGTCTGGGCCGCCTCGGGCGTGGCGAGGACCGGCAGACCGGCCCGCAGATGCTCCCGCACCGCCCAACTGGACGGCCCGCCGCCCATGTTGGCGCCCAGCAGCACCAGCTCCCGGCGCTGACGGGTGGCCTCCCTTATCCTTTCGGCGACGATGGCTGTGGGAGAGGGCACCACCATCTGCGGGCAGTTCTCGATCTCCTGCTCGCTGTCGAACAGCAGGATGTCCTGCGTACCCGTGCCTATATCTATAGCCAGGACCTGCATCATTTCACCCGCAAAAACGGCCAACGCCCCGCCGTGAGCGCGCTGGCCTCAAGAAAATGTATCACCGGCACATGCTTCTTGTCAACGCGGCGCTCTCCTGCGGCAGGGCTTATGCGTTCTAGTTACCCGCTGCCTCTCGTCTCGCGGTGTCATTCTGAGCGACTGCAGGGAGCGAAGAATCTCGAACTTGGTGGCCAAAGCTGGGCCAAGATTCTTCGTCGCTTCGCTCCTCAGAATGACAAATCACCACCGCAGTGCATCCCGCAGTTCCACCCATCCCCAGAACGCATAAGCCCTGCTCCTGCGGCGAGTCTTCGACTCTCCTGCGGCGAGTCTTCGACTCTCCTGCGGCGAGTCTTCGACTCTCCTGTGGCGAGTCTTCGACTGGCGAGCAATTCGTGCCTGTGCTACGATGGACGCCGACCACACCGAACTACACTGATGCAGGAGGGCAGGAATGAGAGGAGTCATCGCCGCGCCGCAGCCGGAGGCCACCGTGGTGGGACGCTGGGCCCTGTCCCAGGGAGGCAATGCCATCGACGCCGCCATCGCTACCGCCTTTGCCCAGGGCATTGTCGACCCGATGATGAACGGCATCGGCGGGAACGGCACCTTGCACGTGTACCCGGCCCGCACCGGAGAGGACCTGTGTATCGACTTCTACGGCCGGGTGCCGCTGAAGGCTACCCCCGATATGTTCGTCAACGACATCATCGGCCCGTTGCGCGTCGCCGGCCAGTGGGAGCTGAAGGGCCACATCAACCAGGTGGGCTACAAGGCGGTCACCACGCCCGGCACGATGCTCGGCCTGTGGGAGCTGCACCGCCGGTACGCCACGATGCCGTGGAAGATGCTGGCCGGGCCGGCTATCCGGATGGCCAGGGAAGGCTTCGTGGTGCCGGGCGAGATTTACCGCTATGTGACGACCCCGCCCCAGCCGGGACAGTCGAGCGCCCTGGAAATCCTCAACGCCACGCCGGCGATGGCGGCCATCTACACCAAGAACGGCGAGCCGTACAAGCCTGGAGAGGTGCTGCGCAACCCCGACTACGCGAACAGCCTGGAGCAGATCGCCGAGCACGGGCCGAAGTGGCTCTACGAGGGCGAGATACCGCGCCGCATCGCCGCCGATTTCGCCGAGCACGGCGGCCTCCTGACCGAGGAAGACTTCCGCCAGTACAGGGTACGCGTCAGCCAGCCCGTGAAGTGCACCTTCCACGGCTACACTGTATCCTCCAACCCCTCGCCCGGCGCGGGGCCGCAGTTACTTGAGATACTCAACATCCTGGAAGGATGGGACCTGGAGGCCCTGGGTTTCGGCGAGGCCGAGTACGTGCGGCGGGTATGCCTGGCCCAGCGGGCGTCCTTTGCCGACCGGGTGGACTACCTCTGCGACCCGGAGTTCGGCGAAGTGCCTACCGATATGCTCATCTCCAAGGAGCGGGCCGCCCACTGGCGGGAGCGTATCGAGGCCGGCGAGCGCTTCGACGTGTGCCCTACGGGGCCGGCGGAGCCACCCAGCACGACGACCGTCTCGGCGATGGACGAGGAGGGGAACGCCGTCAACATCACCCACACGCTGGGCAGCCCCGGCTCCGGCGCCGTGGTGCCCGGCCTCGGCTTCCAATTCAACAACTCGATGTTCGGGTTCGACGCCCGGCCCGGCCATGTCAACTCGATGGCCCCCGGCAAGGCCCGCACCACCGGCATGTCGCCCACCGTCGTCTTCAAGGACGGGGATCCGGTGCTGGTGCTGGGCGCGCCCGGCGCCACGAAGATTCTCACCGGCAACGCCCAGGTCATCGTGAACATCCTCGTCCACGGCATGACCCCGGTGGAGGCGGTGGCCGCCCCCCGGATGTACTGCGAGAGCCAGTACTTCGACCTGGAGCCGCGACTGTACTACAACGTGCGCGACGAGCTGGAAGCGAAGGGGTACCGGCTGCTGAAGAGCCCCTTCTCCTACGACCAGTTCTTCGCCCTCGTCCACGCCGTGCAGCGCGACCCGGCCAGTGGCAAGCTCGCAGGCGCCGCCGACCCGCGCAATCGCGGCGGCGTCTCCTGGTGGAACGACTAATGGCATCGCACCAATACACGTCGCAAGACAGCCGCAAAAGCTATTGACATTGGCTTTCGAATAGCATATATACAGGCTAGCTTCTCATTATCTGGTCTGTTTCAGCGGTCAATGCCGGCACCCCGGCAGGATCTCGGAACAGGAGGCGAGGGAAAGGACTTCCTCACCTGGCGTGCCAGCGGGTTGTTCGCTGCACGGATGCACGACACCCTTTGTGGGCTCTTGACCCAGCCAGCACCATACCCGGGGCCCTTTTGTTTTCTCCTGACGCTGCCCTTCACTCTGGACAGCATTATGCAGCATCGGGCTGTGCCGGGAAGGAGGTGTCGGAGCCAAGCGTGCAGGCCGGACGGCGATGCGTGGCCGCTCTCCACGCGCCTCGAGTAGAATGCTGTTTTCTATCCCATTTGATGCTGTGACGTTATCGAGCAGCCAAAGTTAAGCAGCATTCCACCGATTGACTATACGGGTAGCTCACGGTTTCCTAGCAGAAGAAGCCTACGCGAATGAAGGAAGGGAGACGGTGATGAAAAGAAACGTAGCGATCGCCTTGTTGTCTTTATCGGCTGTGGTGGTGCTGCTTGGCGCTACAGCTACGGCAGTGCTGGCGGGCGGCGGGTTCGACCAGTACGGCTACAACAACACAGCAAGAATCTTCAACGGCACGGGGTCGAGTTGGAGCTTGTCCAAAGGACTTCCAGCAGATTATCTAGGCGTTTACGCCAATGACAAGCTCGTTATGAAGTGGAATGCCGAGTGGGACCGCGGCAATGATGAGGGCTGGGCCAGGCCGCCGTACGCCGCCTGGGAAGACAACGAATGGAACGGAAAAGTGCCCGGCGGTTCGGGAGCAGTCTGGCACTACAAGATCGTCTGGGTCGGCTCTTGCGGCGCCGATTATACGCCGCTGCCAAATGGTGGCTACTGTATCTGGGGCCAGTTCGAGGTCATCATGGACCAGGGTGTGGATCCAAATGTGGGTCCCGGCCATATGTTCTTTGCCAAAGCAGGGCCCGCCGGCTACGGCGCTTACAAGTAACGCCTGTTCATAGAAACAGAGGGGGAAGGGTACGATGAAGAAACTGATAGCTCTGGTAACGGTGGCCGTAATGCTTAGCCTTACCGTGTTGGCGGGGCAAGCCCTGGCGGCACCCGACGCTCCCCACCTCAATTGGGGCAGCCAAGTCAACGCCGGGGAATGCCCGGCGGGCAAGCTGGTAATCAATGTCACGCACAAAGTTGTGAACGACGCCGATTCTGGCGTGGCCGGAAACAACTGGGCTTACGACAATTACAACAAGACTGTGCAAGTGTGGCAAGTAGGCCCAGGCGAATTCTGCGCCCTGGCAAGGTACGTGGGCTCATTCACGACCAACGCCGGCCCCAGCCCAGAAAACACGGATCCTGATGGCATAGCGGCTGGGATCAAGGGCACCTACGAGGGAGGATATCGAAGCACCATTTTCAGTGGCACGCTCAAGGCCAGCCCTGGGTATTCCCTGCGAGGAAACCTCGGCACATTTGACTACGGCTACGGATCCACGCCGTTTTCTTGGGTAAATGCATATTTTAGCTCCACCTCTGGTTTCGACCTCGCCTGGTGGGGATGGGTCTACCACGGCGGGAAGAATGGCACCTGGGTGAACGCGTCCACCGGTAACCTCGGAGATATCACCGACTGATACTCCGGTGACACGGCACCTGATGAAAATGTCGGGAGCCCTCTGCCACCGGCAGACCATCGTGATCCGCCAGTAGCGGACAAGCAGCCGGAGCTTTTCCAGCTCCGGCTTGCTACGTTCCGCATGCGAGGAGCGCCTCGACTGCTATCCCTCCGCCTGCAGCCTGGCTACGGCCCGCTACAGGGCCGCCACGAAGTGATCGACCTCGGCCTCGTCCATCGGCGTCGAGAGGCATCCCAGTCCTTCCTTGGAGATGATGACGCCCTCGTCCAGCAGATCGAGGTGCAGCTTGACAATTTCGGCTACCTGTACCTATAATGCCTCTAGGCATGGGCGATTAGCTCAGACGGCTAGAGCGCTACGTTGACATCGTAGAGGTCACTGGTTCGAGTCCAGTATCGCCCACCGCCGTTTGCCTAGGTGGTGGTGGAGGTGTCTGCGATGGCTGCCGAATGGCTGGCTCCCCTGCTCCTGCTTCATCTGGTATCCACACTCTTGATGGCGGCGCCTTTCTACATGCTGGTCGTGGTCAACGAGCGCGCCCGGTTTGCCATCCCGCCCGGGTATGACACCGACCGGTATATGGAGAACATCATCAAGGCCCAGCCTCAGCGCTGCTATGCCTTTCTGGCGGTGATCCTCGTGACGGGTGTTGCGCTGACCTGGGGTGCCGGCTACAGTCTGGCATCCACGCTAACAAACCTTTCCCTCCTCACCAAGATAGCTGTGTTCCTGGTGCTCGTATCGTTACTATCATACGTGCACTTTGGGATCCAACCCCGCATCGAGAGGCTCCTGGCCGGACTGGCTCCGGGCAGGCCCGTCCCAGACGCGGAGCGGCCCCGCCTGGTCCGCCTCAGGATCAGAAGAAAACGGCTGTCAGCAATTTGCCTGTTCCTTGTGCTCACCGAAGTGATTATGGGCGTGCGGGTGTTCAACGCTTATAGCCCGCTCCTGACTTCTATCTTCCTGGTCGCCGCCGCATTTTTCGCCTGGCGGGCATACCGCAGGCCGGTAGTCTTCGGCTGGTTTTGACACACACCGCCGATAGGTTGTAGAATGCTCTTCAGCAGGAATACATAGCGGCGAAGACCAGGACGAGTACCCGTCCCACGGGCGAAAGAGAGAGGGTGCCACAGGCTGCGAGCCCCTCGGCCACGGGTGCGGGGAAAACCACCTGTGAGCCTGTCCCCGGAACCCCTCCGTCGACGGCAGAGGGCACTACGAGGGCACGGTGGCCACCGTTATCGGCGTCGAGTGCCCTGCGGCCCGCCGCGGGGAAGGTGGGTGGAACCGCGAGCTTCCCTCGTCCCAACGGACGAGGGTTTGTTTTTGGGAGGAAGAATATGCCAGACCTGGAGACGATCCGTCACTCGGCAGCACACGTTATGGCCGAGGCAGTGCTGTCCCTTTTCCCCGATGCGAAGTTCGGCATCGGCCCATCCATCGAGGACGGCTTCTACTACGACTTCGACCTGTCTCGACCGCTCACCCCAGAAGACCTGGCGGAGATCGAGAAGCGGATGGCCAGGATCGTCGAGGCGGGGCTGCCCTTCCAGCGACGGGAGATGGCTCGCGAGGAGGCCCGCGCCTTCTTCGCCGAGCGCGGCCAGGCCTACAAGGTCGAGCTGATCGACGACCTGCCTGATCCCGTCGTCTCCCTGTACACTCAGGGCAACTTCACCGACCTTTGCCGCGGCCCCCACGTCGCCAATACCAGGGAGATAGGCGCCTTCAAGCTGCTGCACACTGCCGGCGCCTACTGGCGGGGCGATGAGCACCGGCCGATGCTCCAGCGCATCTATGGCACCGCCTTCGCCAGCAAGGATGAGCTGAACGCGTACCTCTATCGTCTGGAGCAGGCTGCCCTGCGGGACCATCGTCGGCTGGGGAAAGAGCTCGACCTCTTCTCCATCGAGGAGGAGACTGGCCCGGGCCTGGTGCACTGGCATCCCAAGGGCGGCGTCATACGAGAGACCATCGAGGACTTCTGGCGCAAGGAGCACCGCCGGCGCGGCTACGAGGTCGTGTACACGCCCCACATCGGCCGGGTGGAGCTATGGAAGACCAGCGGGCATTGGGGCTGGTATCGGGAGAATATGTACTCGCCGATGGAGGTGGAAGGCCAGCAGTATATGCTCAAGCCGATGAACTGTCCCTTCCACATCCTCATCTACAAGTCGCGGCTGCGCTCTTACCGAGAGCTGCCCATCCGCCTGGCCGAGCTGGGCACGGTGTATCGCTACGAACGCTCCGGCGTGCTCCACGGCCTGCTGCGGGTGCGCGGCTTCACCCAGGACGATGCCCATATATTCTGCCGGCCCGACCAACTGGAAGACGAGCTGGTGCGGACTATCGATCTCGCCCAGTTCCTGATGCAGACCTTCGGCTACGAGCACTACGACGTCGAGCTGAGTCTGCGCGACCCGGCCAACATCGAGAAATATGCCGGCAGCGAGGAGGGATGGCAGCACGCTGAGTCGGCCCTGGTGGGAGCACTGGAGCGGAAAAGCATACCCTACGCAAGGCAGGAGGGCGAGGCCAAGTTCTACGGGCCCGCCATCGACATCAAGCTCCGCGACGCGCTGGGCCGGGCCTGGCAGGGCCCGACCATCCAGGTTGACTTCGCCCTGGCCGAGCGCTTCGACATCGACTACGTGGCCGAGGACGGGACCCATCGCCGGCCGGTGATGGTCCACCGGGCGCTCCTGGGCTCGATGGAGCGCTTCATCGGCGGGCTCGTGGAGCACTACGCCGGCGCCTTCCCCCCGTGGCTGGCACCGGTGCAGGTAGTGGTCCTCCCCATCGCCGACCGGCATACCGAGTATGCGGACAAGGTGGCCGAGCAGCTACGGCAGCGGGACCTGCGCGTGAGCGTCGACGCCCGCCGGGAAAACGTGAACTACAAGATCCGCGAGGCACAGCTCCAGAAGGTGCCGTATATGCTGATCGTGGGCGACCGCGAGGCGGCGGCCGGCACGGTATCGCTACGCCTGCGGTCCGGTGAGAACCTCGGCTCCAAGCCGCTGGCCGACTTCGCAGACCGCGCTGCCAGTCTCGTCGCGTCCCGCAGTATGGAGCTGTAGCTCGTCGGAGAAGCACGCTCGCATTCGCATCCCGGGCTCGGGGCACGGTTGGCAGCAGGACCGTGCCCCGAGCCGGCGTTCAGGGCCTCGCTTCTCATCCCGGATTGCCGGGGCGACTGCCGCCTTCTGGACTTCCTCAACGTCCCCTTCAGTTTACGTCGAAAGCTGCCGAAGCATCATGTAGAACGCGAAACGTGTCTGAGGTGCAACAGGGGTCTCATTGATGCCATCGCCCTTCAAGGCTGCCTTCTCCCAACCGCCGGCATTTCGCACCCGGCTGCTCGTACCTGTCATCGTTGTGGTACTGCTGGCTGCGGCTGCTCAGTATTACTTCGGCACCACCATGGCGCAGAAAGAAGCTGACGCCCTGGTCCACCAACGTGGGACAGAGCTTCTTGAACGATTCGTGGGAAAGCTGAACGCGCAACGACAGGCCAAGGAGATCCTTGCCCGAGTGATAGCCGATGAGAGCGCGCTGGCACCGGCGATTGCGGAGCGCGATGATGTCGGCCTGGCAGCCGCACTGGCAACCGCCCCAGCCGTCGGGGAATTGACCGGCGTCGCCGCCTACGGGGCCGACGGACGGAAACTGCTCTCGGCTGGCGAGACCATTGATCCCTCAGCCATCGGCCCTGTCGTCGCGGCTGCCTTGTCCGGCGAAGCCAGCTCAGCCGTACAAGCAGATGAAGAGGGGCTGGTGATAGTGGCGGCTGCCCCGGTCGTGGCGACGGAAGGCACTATCGGCGCGATAGTGGTGCGCGCCGATCCAGGACCGGGGCTGCTGGAGACAGGTAAGGAACACAGTACTGCGGACCTGGCACTGTTCAGCGAAGGCCGTGAGATCAGTACCACCGCAACCAACGGGGAGGTAAGGCGCATCTTGGAGCGCACCGATCCCGCCTCGGAAAGCATCGATAAGGCGCAGGCAGCACTTGCCGGCTTGAATCTACACGTTATCGTGCGGCCGCTGAATGACGACATTCTGCTGGTGGCACTGGTACCCACTGATGACCTTATGCCGGCATTCACGCAGCGAGCAGTGATAATGCAGGTTCTCCCCATCGGGCTGCTGGTGGCCCTCCTGTTAGTGAGCCTGTTGGTGATAAGAGACGTCTCTCGTCCCCTGAAGGCCATGGTCAGTGCAACCGAGAGCATGGCGCAGGGCCGCTACGACCGGCGCGTGGCGGCGTGCGGGATTCGAGAGCTCAACGATATGGCCGGAGCCATAAACCGTCTTGGAGAACAAATCGAGATGCAGCTCGACAAGCTGGCTTACCAGGCTTTCTACGACCCATTGTCGAGCCTGCCAAACCGGGCCCTTTTTATGGACCGGCTCGGTCAAGCCCTGGCCCGGGCAGACCGGCGCCGTGAATCGGTGGCAGTTATGTTCATGGATCTCGACAACTTCAAGGTTGTCAACGACAGCCTGGGCCATCACGCTGGGGATGAGGTCCTCATCGCCGTGGCCGACCGGCTCCAGGCTTGCGTGCGACCCGAGGACACTCTGGCCCGCTTCGCCGGAGACGAATTCACCCTGGTGCTCGAAAGCGTAAGCGGCGTCGGCGACGCAACGCGAGTCGCCGAGCGGATCGCCCGGGAACTCAGCACGCCGTTCACCCTTCAGGATGGCCGGGAGGTGTTCGTCACCGTTAGCATCGGCATCGCCCTCAGCGGGCCCGGCCAGCACCAGCCCGACGAGCTGCTCCGTGACGCCGACCTTGCCCTGTACAAAGCGAAGACCGAGGGAAAGGCCCGCTACACCGTCTTCGACCGTACCTTGAATGTACAGGCCATGAAGCGACTGGAGATGGAAACCGATCTGCGGCACGCCATCGAGCGGGGCGAGTTCAAGCTTCACTATCAACCGGTGGTGCAGATCAAGACCGGCCGGATCAGCCAGTTGGAGGCGCTGGTGCGCTGGGAGCATCCGCGCCGTGGCTTGATCCTACCCGCCGAGTTTATCCCTCTGGCGGAAGAGACGATGCTCATCCTGCCTATCGGAGACTGGGTGCTGCGAGAAGCTTGCCGGCAAGCGAAAGCCTGGCAAGGCCAGCATCCCAACGCCCTGCCAGTGATAGTGAACGTCAACCTATCCGCGCGGCAGTTCCAGCATCCCAGGCTGGTGAATACGATAGCTCGAGCGTCACGCGATGCCGGCCTGGACCCGCGCTACTTGAAGCTGGAGATCACCGAGAGCATACTGATGGAAGCAGGCGAATCCACCTTGTCCATTCTGAAAGAGCTGAAGCAGTTGGGCGTGAGGCTGGCCATCGACGACTTCGGCAAAGGCTATTCGTCCCTGTCTTATCTCAAGGGCTTTCCCATCGACGCCCTAAAGATCGACCGCTCATTCATTCAGAAGCTGGGCAAAGACCCGGAGGATATGGCCATCGTCCGAGCCATAATCACGCTGGCGCGGACCCTCCATCTGGAAGTCACCGCCGAAGGAGTCGAAACTTACGAGCAATTCCGCTGCCTACAGGACGCCGGATGCGAATATGGACAGGGCTATTACTTCGCCAGGCCGCAACCGGCGGAGTCGGTAGCCGAGCTGCTGGCAACGCCCTACTATTACTGCTCCTACACCCAGGCGGACCCGGCCGACGTCTTCGAACTGGTCGGTTAGCCACCCTGTCGCGCGGCCGCTCTGCCTCCGTCCGGCCCGTCGCTCCTGCTTCTTGACTTTCAACCTCGCATGCTACAGTATAGCCGTAGACTGAAGCTCTGCCGATGCGCGCCACGACAATACTCGGCACGGAGGATAGATTAATGCCTGATCTCGACCAGGAATACGTTCAAAAGCGGCCCACTTCCCGGCGTCTCTACCAGGAAGCGCTAGAGGTCTTCCCCAGTGGCATCACTCACGACAACCGTTACCTCACTCCATTCCCTATCTATGCGTGCCGGGCCCAGGGCTCCCACAAGTGGGACGTCGATGGCAACGAGTATATCGACTACCTGGTGGGCCACGGCGCCCTTCTCCTGGGACATGGCTACCCGACGGTGGTCCAGGCCGTGCAGGAACAGGCGGCCAAGGGAACCCACTACGGAGCCTGCCAGGAGCTGGAGCTCGAGTGGGGCAAGATGGTCAAGAAGCTCATCCCCTCCGCCGAGCGGGTGAAGTTCCTCAGCTCGGGCACAGAGGCCACGATGATGGCTATGCGGCTGTGCCGGGCCTTCACCAGCCGGAACAAGGTGCTTAAGTTCGCGGGACATTTCCACGGCTGGCACGATTACGCGGTGGCCGGGGTCGAGCCGCCGTACAATGTCCCGGTGTCCCTTGGCGTGCCGGCCACCACTCTTCAGTCGATGGCGGTCATTCCTCCCAGCGACCCCGAGCTACTCGAGGAGACCCTGGCCAGCGACAAGGACATCGCCTGCGTCATCATCGAGCCGTCGGGCGCGCATTGGGGCAGCATCCCCGTGCTCCCATCGTTCCTCACTGAGCTGCGCGACATCACCCGTCGGCACGATGTACTGCTGATCTTCGACGAGGTCATCACCGGGTTCCGCCACTCCCCCGGCGGAGCGCAGAAGCTCTACGGCATAACGCCCGACCTGACCACGATGGCCAAGATCCTTGCCGGTGGGCTGCCGGGTGGCGCCGTGGCCGGCCGGGCCGACATAATGGACATCCTCCGTTTCGGCGACACTCCCGAGCACAACCGTTACCGGCGCATCGCCCATCCCGGCACCTACAACGGCAATCCGCTATCGGCGGCAGCCGGCATTGCCGCCCTGAAGGTGGTCGAGATGGGAGAGCCTCACGACAGGGCGAACGCGATGGGCAGGCGACTGCGCGACGGAATGAACGCCGTGCTGCAGGAGGCCGATGTGGAGGGCTGCGTGTACGGGGAGCTTTCCTACTTCCATGTCTTTCTTGGCCAGTGCGAGCACCGCGATTCCTGCGACCACGGCGTCCCCTGCGAGAACACGGGGACGCTGCTCAATGTGAACAACATGGCAGCCAAAGTGGGACTGCCGGTCAAGATGCTGGCCAGAGGCGTGCATTTGATGGGCAACGGGGGCATGCTCTCGATGATGCATACCGAGGCCGACATCGACCAGACCATTGCCGCCTTCCGGGACGCTATCCAAGCCATTAAGCCGCAGATGCCTACGCCGAGGGCCGTTTGAGATGGGCTTTCTCGACGGCCTGCGCTCGCTGTTCACGGGCCTATCCAGCGGCGATATGTACGCTATGTATATCTATGTCCGCTGCCAGCGCTGCGGCGAGAAGGTCCGCCTGCGGATGGACCGCCGCTTCGACCTGGAGCAGGAATTCGGCGAGAACCTGGTGACCGGCTATGTCGCCAACAAGGACATCCTGGGGCGCAACTGTCCGAACCTCATCAGGGTCCACATCGAATACGACCAGAACTTCCGCCCCCGGACCCAGGAGGTCCACGGCGGGCAGCTCATTACCAGGCAAGAGTACGAGGCCCAATAGGAGGTATCATCATGCCAGGCGTTCCTACCCTGCCGGTTGTCCAGCCCAAGGAGCGCACCACGAACATCTGGAAAGCAAATGGCAAAACCATCGTCAGCATTGCGCCGGCGCAGGCCGAGCTCAAGGCCAGCGTGCGCCGGAGCATCGACCTGCTCGGTGGGCTGAGCCGGCTGGTCAAGCTGGGGGACGACGTCTTCTTGAAGCCCAACTTCAACAGTACCGACCCGTTCCCTGCTTCTACCGACATGCCTTTCCTGCGCGCCGTAGTAGAGCTCCTGCGCGAGGCCGGCGCCCGCCACATTACCGTCGGCGACTGCTGCGGTCGGGTCTACTGGCCGAGCCGCCAGCAGATGGAGCGGATGGGCGCCTTCCAACTGGCGAAGGACCTGGACTTCGAGCTGCTGGTCTTCGAGGAGAGCGACGACTACGTGAAGGTGGACGTGGGCGGCGAGTACCTAAAGGAGATGCACGTGCCCCGCGCCGCCTACGAGGCCGACAAGATGGTCTACCTGCCCTGCCTTAAGACTCATCGCTCGGCCCGCTTCACCACCTCCCTCAAGGTAGCCCTCGGCTTCAGCGCCCCCGGCGACCGGACCATGCTCCACGCCGGGAACCTGGAGGAGAAAGTGGCCGAGATCAGCCTTATCTTTCAGCCCGACCTGATCGTTATGGACGCCCGCAAGGCCTTCGTCACCGACGGCCCGGCCAGCGGAACCGTGGTGGAGCCAGGCGTAGTCCTGACCAGCGGGGATCTGGTGGCCCTGGATGTGGAGGCGCTGCGCATCCTCAAGTCCTATCCCGCCAGTAACCGACTGGACATGGATGTCTGGGAGTTCCCGCAGATCGCGCAGGCGGTCAAGCACGGCCTTGGAGCGCGCAGCGAGGCCGACTACGTGGTCATGCGGGGATAGGCACACGCATACGGCGCAGCCCAGCACGCGCGCGGCGAGGGTCCCCGAAGGGGTGTCCTCGGACTGGGAGCGCGTGTAGGAGCTTCTGATGAATATCGGTGACATCTCAAACATCATCTTCATACCCACCCCTTACCGGCCCTCATCACCTGCCGGGCCGCGACGGACCGGAGTCTAGTCCAAGTCGCAAGCGCGTCGAGCTCGTACTAAACGAGGACGGATTATGATTGCAGATGTGCACTGCCTTGCACTGGTTGCGGCAGCAGGGCAACCTATGTATACTCAAACTTAGCTGGTATTGTAGTGAGGCACCTTGTCAGCGTCGTGCGGCAATGCCGCGGGCGGGCAAATGCGAAAGATTCTGGTCCTGCTGAGCGGGAAACCTATAGACGCCGAGGCTCTCGCGTTCGCTTGCCGGGTCGGCAGCGAGCATGGAGCGCAGGTCTATCCGATTGCCGTCATCGAGATGCGGCGCACGCTGCCCCTGGACACGGCGGACTTGCCTGAGATGGTCGAGGGGCGGCGATGGCTGGACGCGGCGGACACCCAGGCGACGGCGGCTGGCTGTCGGGTGAAGTCGACCCTGCTGACGGTCAGGTCTGCAGGTCCGGCAGTTGTCGACGAGATAATTGAAAGATGCATCGACGTGCTGATCATGGGCATACCTTACGAGAAACGGTTCGGGGAATTGGAGCTCGACGAGGCGCACCAATACATCCTCAGGCACGCGCCGTGCCAGGTCTGGCTGGTGCGAGAGGGCGCCCTGCCGCTGGATGGCCGCACCTGTCGGTGAAATTCAATGACTGGTAGAATGATGTCCACTTTGAATAAGGTTCCCTTAAGGAGAGATTGATGCGAATTGTAATCGTGGGTTGCGGACGTGTCGGAGCCCGTCTCGCCACGACGCTGGACGCCGAGGGGCACGATGTCACAGTTATCGACGCGAACCCCGATTCGTTCCGGCGGCTGAGCTCGGATTTCAGGGGCTCGGCCGTGGTGGGAATTGGAATTGACGAAGATGTGCTGCGCCGGGCCGGGATCGAGCAGGCTGATGCCTTTGCCGCCGTAACCAATGGCGACAACACTAATATCATGGCGTCGCAGGTAGCCAAGGTCGTGTTCAAGGTACCCAGAGTGGTAGCGCGTATCTACGATCCTATTCGAGAGGAAGCATATCGGTCGCTTGGTCTGCTGGAGACCATTTGCCCCACCATCATGGGCGCCGATCGCGTGCGAGATGCGCTCCTTGCACCGACTCCGACCCCAGACGCCCGACCGCGAGGAGTGTAGCGATGTATGTGATAGTAGCTGGCGGGGGGAAGGTAGGCTACTACCTGGCCAAAGACCTCATCAACGAGGGGCACGAGATACTGATAATCGAGCGCGACCGTCGCAAAGTAGAGCGCATCAACGATGAGCTGGGCACCGTGGCGATCCGGGGCGATGCATGCGAGGCCGCCACGCTGGCAGAGGCGGGCACCAGCCGCGCCGACGTCGTGGTTGCAGTGACCGGCGACGACGAGGACAACCTAGTGGTGTGCCAGCTCGCCAAGATAAAGTTCTCTGTTCCCAGGACCGTCGCTCGCATCAACAACCCAAAGAATGAGCACATCTTTAAGCTGCTGGGCATCGACGCCACCGTTAGCAGCACCAACATCATCATGTCCCAGATCGAGCACGAGATACCCTACCACGCGCTGGTACATCTCCTGCGCCTGCGCCATGCCGATCTCGAAGTGGTGGAAGTCACCATCGCCCAAGACTCGACGATTATCAACAAACCGCTGCGGGACCTCCAGTTGCCGCCAGACAGCATCATCTCGCTGGTAGTACGGGATGGGCAGGTAGTGATTCCCACCGGCCAGACCAGCCTGGCGTCGGGGGACGAAGTCGTAGCAGTCACCACAGTTCAGTACGAGAGCGCGTTGCGCAAGGTGCTGCTGCAGTAAACAAGCACCTAGGGCCAGATGAACGCGGGGGAGCGCAGCCGCGCGCCCCCTGTTTCTGTACACCGGCGCCGTTGAAAACCGGCCGCGATTTGCCGCTTGATGGAAGCACGTTTATAATCTTGCCGTAACGGGGGTTTGTAGTCGTAGAACAAATGTGCTACCATATAGCCTCAGGCATACGGGACCGAGCGGTCCCTTTAGAGTAAGGAGAATTGTGTGGATAAAGAGAAAGAGCGAGCGCTAGAGGCGGCCATCGGTCAGATCGACAAGCAGTTCGGGAAGGGATCGATTATGAAGCTGGGCGATGCATACCCCCGTATGACCGTGGAAAGCATCTCGACCGGCTCCCTCGCCCTGGATATCGCGCTCGGCGTGGGAGGCATCCCGCGCGGGCGGGTCATCGAGATCTACGGTCCAGAATCCGCCGGCAAGACCACCCTGGTCCAGCATATCGTCGCCGAGGCCCAGCGGGCCGGGGGCATCGCCGCCTTCATCGACGCCGAGCACGTGCTGGACCCCACCTATGCTGCCAAGTGTGGCGTGAACATCGAGGAGCTGTACATTTCTCAGCCGGACAACGGCGAGCAGGCACTGGAGATCACCGAAGCCCTGGTGCGCAGCAACGCAGTGGACCTGGTGGCCATCGACTCGGTGGCGGCGCTGGTGCCCCAGGCCGAGCTGGAGGGCGAGATGGGCGATTCGCATATGGGGCTCCAGGCCCGCCTGATGTCGCAGGCCCTTCGCAAGCTGACCAGCTACATCAGCCGCTCGAAGACGGCCGTAGTCTTCACCAACCAGCTAAGAGAGAAGATCGGCATCATGTTCGGCAACCCGGAGACCACACCGGGCGGCCGCGCCCTGAAGTTCTACGCATCGGTCCGCCTGGACATCCGCCGGATCGATTCCATCAAGCAGGGCAGCGAGATCGTCGGCAACCGCACCCGGGTGAAGGTGGTCAAGAACAAAGTAGCGCCTCCGTTCCGGGTGGCCGAGTTCGACATCCTGTATAACCAGGGCATCTCCAAAGAAGGCGACTTGCTGGATATCGGGGTGGAGCGTAACATCCTGAAGAAGAGCGGCGCATTCTACAGCTTCGGCGATATGCGGCTCGGGCAGGGCAGGGAGAATGCCCGAGATTTCCTGCGGCAGCACCGGGATATTGCTGACGAGATAGAGAGAGAGATCCGGGCCGTAGCCTTCGCCACGACGCAGGCCTCATCTGCCGACGTCGACTCCGAACAAGTGATTGCCTAACAATGCCTAGTGACGACTAAGTCGTCACTACAGTTGACCCAAGTGTATGTGGTGGCGACTTAAGTCGTCACGACGATCGAGATGGAAATCGAAGTGGCAGGTACCGTCACCGCCTTAAAGGAAGGACGTCGCGGCCAGGTCGAGGTATTCCTCGATGGCGCGCTGGCCCTGCGACTGACGCCGCTGGTAGCAGCAGGGGCCGGCCTCCACACCGGCCGCTTCCTCACTGATGAGGAACTAGCCGGGCTGCGGGGCGAGAACGAGTTCAGGGCCGCGCTTGACGCGGCCCTGTCCTATCTATCCTATCGGGCGCGCAGCGAAAGGGAGATGCGAGACTACCTGGCCCGGCGCGAGGTGCCGCCGGAAGTGGCCGAGGCCGTGCTATCCCGCTTACGAGACTTACACCTGGTCGACGACGCCGCCTTTGCCCAGAAGTGGGTGGAGGAGCGGCAGCGGCTGCACCCCCGTGGGGCGAGGGCGCTCCGCCAGGAGCTGCGCCGCAAGGGTGTGCCGGCGGAGACGGTGGAAGCAGCGCTGCCGCCCGACGACGCCGAAGAAGCATACCGCATGGCTTCGCGCCGGGCCCAGCGCCTGGACCGCTCCGACCCCCAGGCTTTCAAGCGCCGTCTGAGCGCCTATCTTCTGCGGCGCGGCTATTCCTACGACATCGTCATCCCCCTGGTGACCCGCCTCACAGACTCAGAATAGGCACTGCCGCGAGCGGCCTCCTCTCCGCTATCTGCGGTTCTGAGCCGCCCGCCCTATCTGTCTGTATTTTTCATGCTAGGTTCGCAACTGTACTTGACAGATTGCGCCAAAACCCGTATGCTTGGAATCATTGAGCAACAGCAAAATAAGGAGACCATAGATGGAATTCGAGGCCCTGGCGGTGGTTCTTATCATCGTCGCCGTGATAGGCACTGGGGCCTTCGCTATGGGCTACTTCTATCGGAAGTACAAAGCCAATCTGGAACGGAAAGGGGCGGAAACCGAGGCAGAGCAAATACTCGCTGAATCTAACGCGAAAGCACGAGAAATAGTGCTCGAGGCCAAGGACAGCGCCCTGAAGTTCAAGACGACAGCGGAGGCCGAGCTACGCGAGCGGCGACTAGAGCTGCAGCGGCAGGAGCATCGACTGCAGCAAAAAGAGGAGAACCTTGATCGGAAGCTAGAGACCGCAGAGCGACGTGAGCGTGCAGTTGCCCAGAAAGAGCGCGATATCGAGACCAATCGGGCCAAAACAGAAGACCTGAAGCGAAAACAACTGGCGGAACTGGAACGCGTTTCCGGTCTAACCAGCACAGAAGCTAAAGGCTTGCTGCTGCAGGCTGTAGAGGACGAAGCGCGCCAGGAGGCCACCCGCCGCATCCGTGAAATTGAGATGGAGGCGAAGGTGGAGGCGGACGAGCGAGCCCGCAAGATCATCTCCCTCTCCATCCAGCGGTGTGCGTCGGACATGGTGGCAGATAGCACCGTGGCGGTAGTGCCGCTGCCCAGCGACGAGCTGAAGGGACGGATCATCGGCCGGGAAGGCCGGAATATTCGCGCCCTCGAAAACGCCACCGGTGTGGACCTGATCATCGACGACACGCCGGATGCCGTCACCCTTTCCGGCTTCGACCCGATACGCCGAGAGGTGGCCCGCCTGGCGCTCAACAAGCTGATTCTCGACGGTCGCATCCATCCTGCCCGAATAGAAGAAGTAGTGCAACGGGCCAAGACAGAGGTCGAGACTGCTGTGCGGGAGGCCGGGGAACAGGCCGCGTACGAAGCGGGCGTGCACGGCCTTCATCCCGACCTGGTGAAGCTGATAGGTCAGCTAAAGTACCGGACGAGCTACGGTCAGAACGTCCTCATCCACTCGGTGGAGGTAGCCAACCTTGCAGGCAGCATCGCGGCCGAAATGGGCGCGGATGCCAATCTGCTGCGCCGCGCCGGGCTGCTGCACGACATAGGTAAGGCCGTTGATCACAAGGTAGAAGGGCCTCATGCCCTTCTGGGCGCGGACATCGTGAAGCGCCTCGACCGGTCGGTGAAGGTAGTGGCAGCCGTAGCAGGCCACCACGGCGAGACCAAAGAGCCTCAGACCTTCGAAGCCATCATCGTTCAGGTTGCCGACGCCATCTCGGGCGCTCGTCCGGGGGCCCGCCGCGAGACCGTGGAGAACTACATCAAGCGACTGGAAGCCCTGGAAAGCGTAGCCAACTCTTTCTCCGGCGTGGAGAAATCATTCGCCATTCAGGCCGGCCGCGAGATCCGCATCATCGTCAAGCCCGAAGAGATCGACGATCTGTCGGCGATGCGGCTGGCGAGGGATGTGGTCAAGAAAATCGAAGAAAGCCTTGAGTATCCCGGTCAAATCAAAGTAACGGTGGTCAGGGAGACACGCGCTGTAGACTACGCCAAGTAGCGCCCGTGGGGAGGAACGTGGTTGCGCATCTTGATGGTGGGGGACGTCGTAGGCAGACCGGGGCGGCGCGGAGTACAGAGATATCTCCCTGAGCTCTGCCAGCAACATCGCGTCGACTTCGTCATCGCCAACGGCGAGAACGCTGCCGGCGGCCGGGGCATCACACCGGCAACGGCCGCCGAGCTTTTCAGTGCCGGTGTTGACGTCATTACCACCGGAAACCACGTTTGGGACCAGAAGGAATCGCGCGACTACCTGGCCCAGGATGTGCTGGTGATTCGTCCTCTGAACTACCCTCAAGGTGTGCCGGGTCGCGGCAGTCTCGTGCACAAGGGTGTGCGGGTAGTGAATTTGACAGGCCGTGTGTTCCTCGATCCGGTAGATAGTCCCTTCCAGGCCATCGACCGGCTGCTTGAGGAAAATGACGCCCAATCTCCTATCATCATCGTCGATTTTCACGCCGAAGCCAGCTCTGAGAAGCAAGCCCTGGCGTGGTACCTGGATGGGAGAGTGAGCGCCGTCCTCGGCACACACACCCACGTGCCCACTGCGGATGGCCGTGTGCTGCCCAAGGGGACAGCATACGTGGGTGACGTGGGCATGGTCGGGCCGTGGAACTCTATCATCGGGGCAAAGCCCGAGCCCGTCATTTCCCACTTTCTCACTCAGTTGCCTGCCCACTTCGACATTGCCGATGGACCCATCGTTTTCAACGCCGTATTGATCGAAATTGATCCGCTTTCTGGTGGTGCCATCAGTATTGAACGTTTGGACGCGGTCCTGGAAGAGAAACGCGTTGCCTGAGCGGCAGCCGGTCACTTCCAGTCAGGTCCAGGGAGGCGACGCTATGGAGACCGAAGTCCTCAAAGTATCGGCGCAATCCAAGCCCAGCGCAGTGGCGGGAGCTATAGCCGGAGTCATCCGGGAGAAGGGCAAGGTGGAGGTTCAGGCTATCGGAGCGGGGGCGGTAAATCAGGCAATAAAAGCGGTGGCCATTGCCATCCGTTATCTCGAGCCGAATGGGATTTCCGCCGTGTGTATTCCCGCCTTTGCCGAGATCGTCATCGATGGCGAGGAACGGACCGCCATTAAAATGCTGGTGGAGGCTCGATAGAGACGCGACCTGAATACTTTAAAACCATCGCCACAACTGCCACGCCCGGCGAGTGCACTCGGTCGGCCCGTGTGGAGGCTTGTCTTTGCCCGGTGTGGTAGATTTGCACCTTCACAGCACCGCCTCTGATGGGGCCCTTTCCCCCCACGAGCTGGTGCAGTTATGCATTAAGCATGGCCTGCGAGCAATCGCCCTCACCGACCACGACACCATCGGCGGCATAGACGCTGCCCTGGCCGCGGCCGCGGGCACTTCGTTAACCGTGATCCCCGGGGTAGAAATCAGCACCGACGTGCCCAGGTCCGAAGTACACATCCTCGGCTACTTCGTGGACTGGCGGCAGCCGCGCTTTCGGGAGGTGCTGACGCGCCTCCAGCACTCGCGCTACGACCGCGCCCGGAAGATGGTGGACCGGCTTGCGGAGCTGGGCCTTTCCGTGGAATGGGAAAGCGTCCAGGCTCTGGCAAAGGATGGCTCAATCGGCCGCCCCCACGTCGCACAGGCGATGCTCGAGCGCGGTTATGTCCACAGTATCACTGAAGCATTCGACCTTTACTTGAACCGCAACGGGCCCGCTTACGTGGAGCGTTACAAGCTAACTCCGATCGAGGTAATTCAGCTCCTCAGGGCGGCCGGTGGCCTGCCGGTGCTCGCTCATCCGGTGATAATCCAGCAGGGAG
>JAMCWG010000112.1 GCA_023475235.1 Chloroflexota bacterium | reverse complement strand
GGCAGCCACCGGCATCCGCAGCATTGTCGTGGCCACCACGGAGGGCAGCACAGGCGTGCGCGCCAGCGAGGTGTTCAAGGGACGCAATGTGGTCGTCGTCAGTCACGCCCACGGCTTCAAGACGCCCAACGAGCAGGAGCTAAGGGCCGAGGATGCGGCGAAGATAAAGGCCAACGGCGCTCACCTGGTGACGTGCGGGCATCCGTTCGCCGGCGTGGGACGGGCCGTCCGCCGCAAGTACAACACCTACGAGCTGGACGACCTGTTCGCCGACTGCCTGCGGATGTTCGGGCAGGGAGTGAAGGTGACCATCGAGATCGCGATGATGGCCGCCGATGCTGGCCTCATTCGCACCGACGAAGATGTTATCTGCGTGGGCGGGACGAATCGCGGAGCGGATACGGCTGTCGTGCTGCGGGCGGCGAACACGCAGGATTTCTTCAAGACCAGGATTCAAGAGATCCTCTGCAAGCCGAAGCTTGCCTGACGGGTCCGCATCTCGTCACTGAGGGGCGTGGAATGCAGCTAACCGGGCCTTCGGCAGGTATTATGGCGCGTCAGGCCTCCTCTGTGCCTCTTGTGAAAATGGCCCTCACCCCGGCTCTCTCCCAGAGGGTGCAGGGCCGCGGCGGGTAGTGCTATGCGTGTCGTCTTCATGGGAACCAGCGCCTTCGCCCTCCCCGCCCTTCGCCGGCTGGTGGCCGACGGTCACACCCTCGCGGCCGTGGTCACCCAGCCCGACCGGCCGGCCGGGCGCGGCCGTGCCGCGGCGTTCTCCGCCGTGAAACAGGCCGCCCTCGCGCTGGGCCTTCCCCTGTGGCAGCCCGAGAGCCTGCGGCCACCGGAGGCAGCCGCTCATCTGCGGGACCTGTCGCCGGAAGCGGTAGTGGTCGCCGCCTACGGGCAGATTCTTCGTCCATCGATACTGGAGGTCCCGCCCCTTGGCTGTCTCAACATTCACGGCTCGCTCCTGCCCAAGCTGCGCGGCGCTTCCCCCATCGCCTTCGCCATCCTGGAAGGCTACGCCGAGACCGGGGTGACCATCATCGCGATGGACCCAGGTATGGACACCGGGCCCATCCTGGCCCAGCGCTCGATCCCTATCCGGCCGGAGGACACGACCCTGTCCCTGGGAGCCAGGCTCGCCGACCTCGGCGCCGACCTCATCGGCGAGACGCTTCCCCGCTGGGCCGGCGGCGAGATCGCTCCTCAGCCCCAGGACAACGCGCAGGCGACCTATACCCGAATCCTTCGAAAAGAGGATGGCCGCATCGACTGGGGAAAGGCAGCGGAGATGCTCTGGCGCGAGGTGCGGGCCTACTATCCCTGGCCCGGCTCGTTCACCCATTGGGACGGGAGACTCCTCAAAGTCCTGGAGGCAGCGCCGTTGCCTCTCGGCGCGGCGGCTCCTGCGGTCGGGCAACCGGGGACGGTGATACGGGCCGACGACCATCGCTCGTCGCTGGCCGTGGTGACGGGCGCCGGCGCGCTGCTGCTGCTCCGCCTCCAGCTTGAGGGAAGGAAGCCGATGACCGGCGACGAGTTCCTACGCGGCCAGCCTGCCATCATCGGCGCCAGGCTGGGCCAGTAGCCGAGCACCAGTTCTCGGTACAATGCCCTCTTGCCCCGTCGTATTGGACATGACGACACAGGTGCTATAATTGAACTGCCATGGTGGAGGGGGTCGATCTGTCGGTCATCATCGTATCCTGGAATGTCCGGGACCTGCTGCGCGCCTGCCTCCAAGCCGTTGTCGGCGAGCCGCTGTCGCAAGAGGTCATCGTGGTGGACAACGCCTCCACCGATGGCACGCCGGGGATGGTCCGGGACAAGTTCCCCCAGGTGCAGCTCATCGCCAGCGCACAGAACCTGGGCTTCACCGGTGGGAACAATCTGGGCATTCGGCGCAGCCGCGGACGCTACGTCCTCATCCTGAACCCCGATACCCGCCCTCAGCCCGGCGCCATCCCGGCTATGCTCACCTTCATGGAGGCGCATCCGGAGGCCGGAGCCGTGGGCCCCGAGCTGCTGTGGGCCGACGGGTCCGTTCAGTCCTCGCGCCGCCGGTTTCCCACCCTGGCCACCGGCTTCCTGGAGAGCACCATCGTGCAGCGTTACTGGCGCGACAATCGCGTGCTGCGTCGCTACTATTGCCAGGACATGGCTCCCCGTGAGGTGCAGGCCGTTGACTGGGTGGTGGGCGCGTGCATAATGATGCGTCGCGCCGCGCTGGACGAGGTGGGCTTGCTCGACGAGGGCTACTTCATGTACTCGGAAGAGCTCGACTGGTGCTACCGGGCCAAGCAGGCCGGATGGCAGGTCTACCATCTTCCACAGGCCAGGGTAATGCACTATCACGGCAAGAGCAGCGAGCAGAACCTGCTGGCGCGGGAGCTGCGCTTTCAGGACAGCAAGCTCCGCTTCTACGCCAAGCACCGCGGACGCTGGCAGGCCCAGTTGCTGCGGCTGTTCCTGCTGTCGACGAATGCCCTTGAAGCGGGGGGCCTCAGCGCCAAGATGCTGCTCTCCCGCCGCAACTATGAGGGCCGGCGCGCCCGCCGTAACCTGGTGGCGGCGGCCTTTCGCTGGCAACTGGCCCGATTGCTCGGGCGCGACCCGGGAGTAGCCGGGTGAAGGTCTGCCTCATCACCGGCGAGTTCCCGCCAATGCAGGGCGGCGTCGGCGATTACACCCGATGCCTGGCACAAGCCCTGGCGCGTCGCGGCTGCCAGGTCAGCGTCGTCACGTCGACGATGGGGGGAGATCCCGGAAATGACGGCGACGTTCGGGTCTTGCCGGTGGTATCTCGGTGGGGACTGGGATGCCTGCCTCGCCTCCGCCGGACCCTGGCCGGACTCCGGCCCGACGTGGTCCACATCCAGTATCAGGCCGGCGCCTATGAAATGCGCGGGGCCATCAATCTCCTGCCTCTTCTTCTGTACATCAGCCGCGGTCCGGCAACTGCCGTCACCTTTCACGACCTGAAGGTCCCATACTTGTTCCGCAAGGCCGGGCCGCTCCGCCAGGCAGCCGTCAGCGTCATGGCCCGCACGGCCGGTGCCGTCGTGACCACCAATCCGGAGGATGCGGCCAGCCTTGGCCGCCATTCGAATCTCATCCCCATCGGCAGCAACATCCCTCCCGTCGTGCCCGCCGGCTACAATCGCACTGCGCAGCGCGCCCGCTGGGGAGTGGGCCCCGGCCAGCTTCTCCTGGCTTACTTTGGCTTCCTCAACCCCAGCAAGGGCGTCGAGACTCTGTTTCTGGCGCTCCACCGCCTGTTGTCTGCGGGCCATCCGGTGACCCTTTTGATGGTTGGCGGCATGGCCAGCGACTCGGTGCCCGTGGACCAGGCTTACGCCGAGGATATCCGTATCGGGCTGACCGGCTCACCCCTCGGCGACTACGTCCGGTGGACCGGCTACATCTCCCCGGTGGAGGTCACGGCCAATCTGCTGGCCGCCGACGTGTGTGTCCTACCCTTCCGGGATGGGGTCTCCTTCCGCAACGGGACCCTCGCCGCGGCCATCGCCCACGGCCTGGCCCTGGTCACGACCTGGCCCAGGCAGGTGACGCCGGCCACCGCCGCTGCCGCCGTGCGCAGCGGGCTGCAGTTGCGGGACGGGGTCAATGCCCGGCTGGTGCCCCCCGAAGACGAGGCGAATCTGGTCAGGGTGATCCTGGAGCTGGCCGGAGATTCGGCCCAGCGGGAAGAGCTGCGCCGGGGTGCGTGGCAACTGGCCAGGCTTCTGGACTGGGATACCATTGCCCAGCAGACTATGCAAGTGTATGAAAAGCTGAAGTAGAGGAGGTAACAGATGGGCGGCGGCATAACGAGGACCCAGGCCCTTGTCATCGGCGGTGGAGCGACTGGAGTGGGCATCGCCCGCGACCTGGCGATGCGCGGCGTGTCGGTCGTGCTACTGGAGCGAAAGTCGCTCGGCAGCGGTGCCACCGGCCACTGTCACTGCCTGCTTCACAGCGGTGCCCGGTATGCTATCACCGATCCTGGGGCCGCCGCCGAGTGCGCCGAAGAGAACGCCATCATCCGCCGCATCGCGCCCTACTGTATCGAGGACACGGGCGGCATTTTCGTGGCCATTTCTGCAGCCGAGGAAAGGTACGGCTACGATCTGCTGCACGCCGCCGAGCGCACGCACATGCCGACGGAGGAGGCGTCCGCGGCGACTTGCCGGGCGCTGGAGCCCTCTCTCACCAGGGAAACCCGGATGGGCGTGCGCGTACGCGACGCCAGCGTCGACCCGCTGGCCCTCGTCGCGGCCACCGCCGCATCGGCCCGCGCGGCCGGGGCGGACCTCCGTGCAGACAGCGAGGTGGTGAAGATACGGCGGGAGGGCGACAGTGTGCGCGGCGTCGAGGTCCGAGACCTCACCAGGGGCGAGACATACGAGATCGAAGCCGATATCGTCGTAAATGCGGCCGGCCCGTGGGCGGGCCGGGTGGCGGCCCTTGCCGGCGTCGAAGTGCCCGTCACTCCCAACGCGGGCGTGCTGGTGGCGCTGGCCCGGCGCGTGGTAAGCACGGTCGTGCATCGCTGCCGCCCGCCTTCGGACGGCGACATCATCGTGCCCCTCGGCGATGCTGCCATTCTGGGCACCACGTCGAGGCCTGCCCCTACCCTCGACGACATCGAGGTGAACGAGTGGGAGATCGAGGCGGTTGTGGCCCCGGCCATCGAGGTGGTGCCGATCGTCGTGACGACGCCCAGGGCCCGCGCCTTCGCCGGGGCGCGTCCCCTCTTCGGGAAGGCACTGCAGGACGGACGGAAGGCGTCCCGGGGCTTCGCGATACTGGACCATGCACGGCTGCACGGGGTGCGCGGCTTCCTCAGCGTGGCGGGAGGCAAGCTGACCATCCACCGGCTGATGGCCGAGCATGCGGCCGATGCGGTGTGCTCCTACCTGGGGGTGGGGGTGCAGGCCGAGTGCCGCACGGCCGTGGAGGAGCTCCCACCCTTGCCGCCCGCGTCCGAGGCATCATCGAGGGCCGACGGTGCCCTTCGGCTGGCGTGACTCACGCGTTCATTCGCCGTTCGGTGGCCTTATCGAAGAGCAGTAGCCTCTCGGGGTCGAACATAACCCGCATCCACTTCTCCGTCCGCACGTCCTCCGTCTGGGACACCTTGGCTATGCATTCCCAGCCGCGGGCGTGCAGGTGCACGAGCTGCACGCGTTCCGACGGCAGGCGCTCCACCACTTCCACGTGGGCCAGCAGCCCTTCGGTAGTGCTCAGATCGAGCAGACGCACGTGCTCCGGGCGAATGCCAATTATGATGGCGTTGGCCGTGACAGCGCCAGCCCGCTGCCAATGCTCCGGCAAGGCGAAAGACTGGCCGTCGCCAAGCACGACGCGGTCGCCATCGATTCGTGCGGGCAGTAGATTGACGGGGGGCGTGCCCAGGAAGCTGGCCACGAAGCAGTTGGCGGGCTGCAGGTACACATCCCAGTACGTGCCCACCTGCTCGACGCGGCCCTCTCGCATCACGGCAATGCGGTCGGCCAGGGCAACCGCCTCCACCTGATCGTGGGTAACGTACACGCTGGTGATCCGGAAGCGGCTGAGCAACCGCTTGATCTCCACCCGCGTTTGCGCCCGCAGCTTGGCATCCAGGCTCGACAGCGGCTCATCGAAAAGGAACAGGCGGGGATCGCGGATGATGCATCTGGCGATGGCCACCCGCTGCCGCTGCCCGCCCGACAGCTTGGACGGCCGCCGCTCCAGTAGCTCATCGAAGCCCAGTCCCATCATCCGCGCGGTGATCCGCACACGCTCGTCGATTTCGTCTTCTCGGTGGTGCATGCGGAAGAAAAAAGACAGGTTCCCCCGGCCCTTCATATGCGGGTACAGGGCGTAGCTCTGAAAGACCATGCCGATGCCCCGGTCCTTAGGCGGCACGTTGGCCATGTCCACGCCGTCGTAGAGCACGCGCCCCGTGTCGGGTGGCTCCAGGCCGGCGATGACCCGCAGCAAAGTGGTCTTGCCGCAGCCCGACGGGCCTATGACGCTCAGGGTTTCACCGTCATTTATGTCCAGCGAGACATCGTCCAGGGCCTGCCCGCGGCGCGGGCCGCCGGTAACGGCTTCCCGGCTGTCCTCCTCGACCGTGGGTTCGGGGTGAGTCAACTGCCGGACCATGGCCTCGGCCAGGGGCCGGACCACCGCTGCCGTGCCCCCCGGCCAGACAGAGAGGCGCGCCGAAGCTTGAAAGCGCTTGGAAACGTGCTCCAGGCGAATGGCAGCCATCATGTGCCTCCCGGCTACTATCATAGCACTTGCACGACACGTGCGCCGTGCATAGATGCTAAACCTCGTAGTGACGATTTAAGTCGTCACTACGTGATCCGAGCTTGTCGTCACTACGGATGCAAGCACATCACCTGTGCCAGTAGCGGGCAGGCCAGAATCCCGGTATCATGCCTTGTATGGACAAGGCAATTTGTGAGAGTGGGGGCGAGTTCCCGCCACCCGACGGCCAGGCGCAGCGCATCGTGATAAGCTGCTCCCGGCGCTGCGACGTCCCGCGCTGGCACTTCGGTTGGCTGGCGGCGTCGCTGCGGGCCGGCTCGGCCAGCTTCCACGGGGTAGGCGGCCGCGCCCGCCGCGTCTCGCTCCTCCCCGCGGCCGTGCACTCTCTGGTCCTCTGGTCGAAGGACTTCCGCCACTTCACGGGGTCGGAGGAGGTGCTACGATTGCTCGAGCCGTATAGCCTGTATTTCCACTTCACCATCACCGGGCTGGGCGGCACCCAGGTCGAGCCGGGCGTGCCGCCTGCCTCGGAAATGCTCTCCCAGCTCGAGGCCCTGGCCTCCCGCTGGGAGCCGGAGCGCATAAACTGGCGGTTCGACCCCATCGTCTTCTGGCGGGAAGATGGCCGGCTCTGCTCCAACCTCGACCTGTTCTCCCCGCTGGCTGACTCGGTCGCCGCAACCGGCGTCACGCGCTGCACATTCTCGTTCGCCGACTGGAGCTACCGCAAGCCGGCCGTCCGCGCCGTCCGACGCGGCTTCGATTATGTCGACCCGCCGCTGGAGACGAAGCTGGCGGCCGCCGGCTGCCTGGCACAGATCGCCGCTTCCTCTGGCCTGGACCTCTATAGCTGTGCCGCTCCCCAATGGGCGGATGTGCCCGGCATCCGGCGGGCTGCCTGCATCGACGGCGCGCTTCTGGGCCGGCTGCACCCGCACGGTGAGCCCGCCCTTCTGGGCAAGGACAGGGGCCAGCGGGCCCACTGCGGCTGCACTCCCAGCGTCGACATCGGCAGCTACGGGCGGTGTCCCCACGCCTGCATCTATTGTTACGCTAATCCAGCCCTCTAAGCCTTCCGAGCTGTGACTTATGTCACTTGGTTTTGGGTGCAGCACCAGCAGTTAAGGCGTATAATAAACGCTGAGGGGAATAAAGCCCCTTCTTTCTATGATGTGTGTCACTCGAGTGATGCTTACGGAGGAATCCGCGCAATGAGCGTTATATTGTACACCACGCTCACCTGACCGTATTGCCACCAGGCGAGAGAGTTTCTCTCCCAGAGAGGCGTGCAGTTCCAGGAGATCGACGTGTCACGCGACCAGATGGCGGCCCACGATATGGTGAGTCGCTCCGGGCAGATGGGCGTCCCGGTGATCATCGTGGACGATCAGGTGGTGATCGGCTTCAATCGGCCCCGCCTGGAGGCGCTCCTGGCCGCTCGAGCGGGAGGCCGGCCGAAGCCTTTCGGCCTGCGGATTGCCGACGCCACCAGGATAGCGCAAAAGGCCGGCGGTGTGCCCCTGTTCGGCGCATACGTCGGGTCGGTGGCCCCCGGCTCGCCGGCCGAGCGTGCCGGCCTGCAACCCGGCGACGTGGTCACCGAGCTCAACATGCGGCCCATCCGCAACGCGGACGACCTGCAGCAAGCCCTGGCGACCCTTCAGCCCGGCAGCCAGGTCCGCGTGACCTTCCTGCGGGGCCAGCAAACGATGGCCGGCGAGACGACGCTCTAGCCGGGCAGGTAAGTGCCGGCCAGTCTGTGTTTGTGACAATTCGTGGCACGCTTTATGCAAGGTCAGGCATAGAAGCGCTCCCATCCGGCGCGCACGGCAATGAAGAGACTGTCAAGGCGTATTGAAGAAAACGGAGATAAGCGAGTGGCTGGAGAGATAACCCTCACTGTCGGCGGGCAGGCCGGGCAGGGCGTGCAGTCCATCGGCCTCACCCTGGCCAGGGCATTCGCCCGAGGCGGTCTCCACGTCTTCGCCCAGCAGGACTACGAGTCCAGGGTCCGCGGTGGGCACAACTCCTTCAAGCTACGGATGGGGCCGCGGCCGGTGATGGCCGCGCTCCAGGAGACGAACATCCTGGTCGCCCTCGACCCCTTGTCTCTGGACGTTCATATGGCCCAGCTGACCGACCCCGGCGTGGCCATCTTCGATGGGGAGAAGACACAGGTTGCCGGGCCGCGCCGCGGCTACTTCCCCGTCCCGCTGGAGCGGTTGGCGCAGGAGAGTGGCGGGAACCGGCTGATGCAGAACTCGGTGGCGGCCGGCGCGGCCGCGGGGCTGACTGGCTTCGACTTCTCCATAATATCGGACGCCGTGGCCGAGCAGTTCAAGGGCCGCGGGCCGGAGGTCGAAGAAGGAAACCGGCGGGCCGCCCAGGCCGGCTACGACTATGCCCTCACCCAGTTTGGCGGGCGCTGCGACTGCTCTCTCAGCACGATGGCTGCTCCCAAGCGCCTGTTGCTGGACGGCAACGAGGCCCTCGTCCTCGGCGCGCTGGCGGGGGGATGCCGCTTCATGGCCGGTTACCCGATGACGCCCTCCACGCCCATACTGCAGTACATGGCCACCAAAGGGGCGGGGCTGGGTGCGGTGGGAATCCAGACCGAAGACGAGATCGCCGCCATCAATATGGCCATCGGGGCATCCTTCGCCGGTGTACGGGCGATGACGGCGACGGCCGGCGGCGGCTTCTCTTTGATGGTAGAGGGCCTGGGCCTGGCGGGAATGACCGAGACGCCGGTAGTGATCGTCGTGGGGCAGCGCCCCGGACCCGCCACCGGCTTTCCGACGCGCACGGAGCAGGGCGATCTCGAGTTCGTCCTGCACGCCGCGCAGGGCGAGTTCGCCCGCATCGTGCTAACGCCGGGCACGCCGGAGCAGGCCTTCGCCCTGGGCTTCCGGGCCTTCAACCTCGCCGAAAGATATCAGTTGCCGGTCATCATACTGACCGATCAGCAGTTGGCGGACTCCTACCGCACGATAGAGCCATTCGATCTGTCGTCGCTACAGATCGACCGCGGCGAGCTGCTCCTCGACGCGCCGCCGGACTATATGCGGTACCGTCTCACCCCCAGCGGCATCTCGCCGCGGGCCGTCCCCGGGTTGTCCTCGGCCGTAGTGGTGGCGGACAGCGACGAGCACGCTGAGGACGGGCACATCACCGAGGATGGGGCGGTGCGGACGGCGATGGTGCGAAAGCGGGTGGGCAAGCTCGAACTGGCGCGGGCCGATATCGTTCCGCCGGAGCATTACGGCGAACAGCACCCGGAGCTGCTCCTGATTGGCTGGGGCTCCACGTACGGTGCGCTGCGCGAGGCGGTTGACGACCTGCGAGCGGACGGCGTGTCGGCGGGGATGCTGCATCTCTCTCAGGTCTGGCCATTCCCGAACGAGCAGGTGCAGGCCGCGATGAAGGCGGCGAAGAAGTCGGTGATGGTGGAGAACAATGCCAGCGGCCAGCTCGCGCGGGTGATGCGCGGCGAGACCGGCCTGGCCCCGGATGGCCATATACTGAAGTACGATGGGCGGCCGTTCTCGCCCTCGGAAATCACGACCCAGGCACGGAGGTGGCTGCGATGAGCATAAAGGTAAGTGTTGCCGCCGAGGACTACGCCACCACGCAGGTCCCGGCCTGGTGTCCGGGATGCGGCAACTTCGGCATCCTCCCCGCCGTCGTGAACGCGCTGGTGACCCTGCAACTGGCACCACATCAGGTCTTGCTGGTGTCGGGCATCGGCCAGGCGGGCAAGCTGCCCCATTATATCAAGTGCAACGTCTTCAACGGGCTGCACGGGCGCACCCTGCCCGCTGCCACGGCGGCCAAGCTGGCAAACCGCGAGCTGGCCGTGATCGCCGTCGGGGGAGACGGCGACGGCTACGGCGAGGGCGGCAATCATTTCCTGCACGCGTTGCGGCGCAACCCGGACATCACCTATATCGTGCACGACAACCAGGTCTACGGCCTGACCCTCGGCCAGACATCGCCGACCAGCGATCCGGGGTATATCAGTGCCACCACGCCGCGTGGCGCATACCAGCCCGTTCATCCCATCGCCCTGGCCATCGCCGCCGGCGGGACATTCGTGGCCCGCGGCTTCGCCGGCAATACCGACCATCTGGCCGGGCTGATAGGCGAGGCCATCAGGCATCGCGGCTTCGGCTATATCGACGTCTTGCAGCCATGCGTCACCTTCAATCGGGTGAATACGTTCGCCTGGTATCGGCAGCGGGTGTACGATCTGGCGAGCGACGGCCACGATCCGGCCGACCGCGAGGCGGCCTGGCAGCGGGCCCAGGAGTGGGGCGAGCGCATCCCCATCGGCATCTTCTATCGGGAGGAGCGACCCACCTTCGAGGACAATTTCCCATCCCTCGCCGGCGAGCCGCTGGTGAAGCGGCCCATCGACCCACGCGCCGTGGGCCCATTACTGGAAGACTTTAAGTAGCCTTAAAGGAGGCTTTCATGGATAGACACATCTACTTTGATCACGCGGCGGCAACGCCCCTCCTGCCGGAGGTTGTCGATGCGATGCTGCCGTACCTGCACGAGCACTTCGGCAACCCATCGTCCCTTCACGCTTGGGGCGATGCGCCGCGCGAGGCCCTGGCCGTGGCCCGCGCCCAGGTCGCCGGCCTCGTCGGCGCTGCCCGGCCCGAGGAAGTCATCTTCACCTCGTGTGGCACCGAGGCCAACAACATGGCCATCAAAGGGCTGGCGATGGCCCAGCAGGCCAGGGGCAAGCACATCGTCATATCGGCCATCGAGCACTTCTCCGTGCTCTACTCGGTGCGGACCCTGGAGAAGCGCGGCTTCACGGCGACCCTCGTCCCGGTCGATAAGTACGGCCTGGTCGACCCTCAGGCCGTGGCGGACGCCATTCAGCCGGACACCATCCTGGTGTCGATTATGCACGCCAACGGCGAGGTGGGGACCATCCAGCCGCTGAAGGAAATCGTGCAGTTGGCGAAGGAGCGGCGCGTCCCGGTGCACACCGACGCCGTGACTACGGCCGGCACCATTCCTGTGGACGTGATGGACCTGGGGGTGGATGCCCTGACCCTGGCGGGCGACTCCTTCTACGGGCCGAAGGGGGCTGCGGCCCTGTGGGTGAAGCGCGGCACGCGCATCATTCCGCTCCTGGACGGAGGCATCCAGGAAGGCGGCCGCCGGAGCGGCACGGAGAACGTGCCGGCCATCGTCGGGATGGGCGTGGCCGCGGAGATAGCGAAGGCGAAGATGCCGGAGCGCATCGCGCAGGCGACCGCCGTGCGCGACGCGCTCCTCAACCGGCTGCCGGCCGCCATACCTCATACTATCGTCACCGGGCATCCGACGCAGCGCGTGCCCGACATCGCATCGTTCTGCATCGAATTCATCGAGGGCGAGGGCATGCTGATGCTGCTCAGTAGCAAGGGCATCGGGGTCTCCAGCGGGTCGGCCTGCACCTCTCGCGCCCTCAAAGGCTCCCACGTTCTCGAAGCAATGGGGGTGCCGGCGGAGATCGCCCAGGGGTCGATGCTGTTTGGGATAGGTATCGACAACACACTCGTCGACGTCGACGCCGTGATAGAAGCGTTGCCTCCCATCGTGGAACGACTGCGGCAAATGTCCCCACTCTATGACAAATACTTGAAGTCCCAGAAAGGAGGCTGATATGCCCGTCTACAGCGAAAAAGTGATGGACAACTTCATGAACCCGCGCAACGTCGGCGAAATCGCCGACGCCGACGGGATAGGCGAGGTGGGCAACCCCGTTTGCGGCGACATGATGACGTTCTATATCAAGGTCAGAGACAATCGATTGGAGGACGTCAAGTTCAAGACCTTCGGGTGTGGCGCTGCCATCGCTGTTTCCAGTATGGTCAGCCAGATGGCCACGGGGATGACTTTGGACGAAGCGCTGAAGCTGACCAACGCCTCGGTCGCAGAGGAGCTGGGCGGGCTGCCCACCAACAAGCTGCACTGCTCCAACCTGGGAGCGGACGCGCTCCACGCGGCCATCCAGGACTACCTGAAGAAGAAAGGAGGCAACGGAGATGGCAGAAAAGCCGAGTGAGGCTGAGCCGAAATGCCAGTGCCCGTACTGCGAGGAGGAGCTACAGGCAGTCCTGGCGCCCTTCTGCAGCGCCTGCGGGGCCAGGATCGTTTACTGTCAGGTATGCCACGTTCCGGTCGATAAGGAAAGCGGCGTATGCCCGGAGTGCGGCAGACCGGCACGGTAGTCCTGCGCTGGAACAGCCGATGACGATTACAGTTTGTTGAGCACATTGTACGGGCGGGAGTAGCTCCCACCCTGGAACCACAGGTGGTAGGAATGGCGGAAGTAGGGGCAGAGCAACCGGAGCGGATGACGCTCATTGTCTTCAGCGGTGAGCTTGACCGCGCCATCGCGGCCTTTATCCTGGCGACGACGGCGGCGGCCATGGGCATACAGGTGACGATGTTCTTCACCTTTTGGGGCTTGAACATAATCAAGCGGAACGAAGGCGCCGTCCGCAGTCAGGGGCTGATGCGGCGGATGCTGAACTGGATGAACCGGGGCGGCAGCAGCCGCCTCCCGCTGTCCAGGTTTCATATGTTCGGCATGGGGACCTCGATGATGAAGCGGCTGATGCGGGAGAGCCGCATGCCATCCGTCGACGAGTTCATCAAGATGGCCCATCAGGCCGGCGTGAAGATGGTCGCCTGCAGCACCAGCATGGGGGTGATGGGCATCGATGAAAGCGCCTTTCGCCCCGAGGTGCAGACGGTCTGTGGCGCCGCCGCGTACCTGGGCGACGCGCTGAATGCAAAGATCAACCTGTTCATCTAGGTTGTCTTCCCAGCTAGCTTATTGGAAGGTGGTGGATATGGAAGCAGATGCCACACTGGACTGCATCGGGCTCTACTGCCCGATGCCCATCGTCAAAACGGCGGAGAAGATCAAGGAGATCGCGCCGGGCCAGGTGCTGGAGATCATCGCCGACGACCGGGGCGTCAAGGCGGACATGCCGGCGTGGTGCAAGGCCACCGGCAACGAGTGCCTCGCCATCGAAGAGAAAGACGGCGAGTTCCGGGTCTACGTCCGCCGAAAGAAGTAGCGCCTGCGCGCCCCTCCTTCGACCGAGCTCTCCGTATGGGGCGGGCACCAGGCCCGCTCCACATTTGTTTCCTGCGTCAGCCCTCTGTCTTGTCGCTCGACCCGACAATGGCGGGGCTTGCCTCGGGGGCAAGTTCGCGGATGGGCCGCAAGCGCCGGACTACGTCATCGACCAGGGTGTAAGCCACCGGCACCACCAGCAGGCTCAGCGCTGTAGAGGTGACCAGCCCGCCGATCACGGTGACGGCCATCGACGAGCGTAGCTCTGCCCCGGCGCCCAGTCCCAGTGCGATGGGCGTCATACCAAATATCATCGCCAGGGTGGTCATCAGTATGGGGCGCAGCCGGATGGGACCGGCGACCAGGATCGCCTCGTTCCTCTCCATGCCGGCCCGGCGCCGATTGTTTATGAAATCGACGATCAAAATGGCGTTCTTGGTCACCAGCCCCATCAGCATTATCACTCCGATGAAAGCCATCATATCCAGGCTCTTGCCGGTCACCAGCAGCGCGCCCGCCGCGCCGACGATGGAGAGGGGCAACGACAGCATAATGACCAGGGGCTGGACGAACGAACCGAACTGGGACCCCAGCACCATATAGATGAATACCACCGACAGCACGAGCGCGATCATCAGGGCCTGCATCATGTCTTCCAGGTACTTCGCCTGGCCCGAGAACGCGACGCCGACGCCCGCCGGCAGCTCCATCCTGGCCAGGGCCTTTCGCGCGTCGGCGATCACCTCCCCTAGATCGCGGCCCTGGTACCCCGCTCCCACGACAATCTGTCGCTGCCGGTCCTCCCGGTCTATCTGCGTCGGCCCGACCGTGCTGCTTATGGCCGCCACCGTGCCCAGAGGAATCTGGTTGCCCTTCGTGGTGGCCAGCGGGAGCTGCAGGATATCCTCGAAGTCCTGCCGATCATCCTCGCGCAGCCGGACGACGATGTCGTAGTCCTTGTCCGGCGTGCGGAACTTGGAGGCGGTCTCGCCGTTCACCAGGGTCCGCACGGTGGCCCCGACCTGTCCCGTGTTAACTCCCAGGTCGGCCGCCAGTGCCCTGTCCACCCGCACCTGCGCCTCGGGCTTGCCGGCGGTCAGGCTCCTCCCCACGTCGACGGTGCCGGGTATGGCCTTGAGAGCGTCGACGATCATCTGGGACGCACGGTCCAAATCCTCGAAGTTTTGCCCCTGCACGTTGATCTGCAGAGGCCGGCCGCGAACGGTCATCATCACGCCGGCGCCCATCGAGATGCCGCCGGTATCGTCGATGGTGTACGTCAAGTCCGGGATGGCGCTCATCATCGGACGTATCCTCTTCACAAACCCGGCTGTCTGGCCGATCCGCTTGACCTTCAAGTACACCGTCGCCTGGTCTACCCCGCTGTCAGACGACCCCACCTGAGAGAACACGTATTCCAGCTCCGGCTGGCTGAGAAGAATCCCCTCGACCCTGCGCGTTGCCTCGTCGGTCTGGGCGAGGGAGCTGCCGGGCGGCAGCTCGAGGCTGATGCGCGCCTCGCCGGTATCGGGCTGCGCCATGAATGCCTGGCCCAGCATCGAAAATGCCATGACGCTGGCGGCGAACACGGCCAGGCTGACAAACACTACCACGGCTCGGTACCGCAGCGACCAGGCCAGAAGCGCTCGATAGCCGTCTCGCACCCGGCCGAAAAAGCCGCCGGTTGCGCTCCCACGGGCGCGCTTCTCCGGCGGGATCGCCTTGAAGAAGTGGGCAGAGAGCATCGGCGCCAGCGTGAAAGCCTCGAACAGAGAGATGAGCACCGCCATCACCACCGTGAGGCCGAACTCGCGGAAGAACTTGCCGGCGATGCCCGTGACGAACGCTATCGGGCCGAACACGGCCACGATAGTGAAAGTGGTGGCCATCACGGCCAGGGCGATCTCGGCGGTGCCCGCGCTGGCGGCAACGCGGGGGTCCTCGCCCCGCTCGGTGTGCCGGAAGATGTTCTCCCGGACCACGATGGCGTCGTCGATGAGCATACCGACCGAGATCGAGAGCGCCATCAGGGTGATCATATTCAGCGACAGGCCGAGGAGCTTCATCGCCGCGAAGGTGCCAAAGATGATCATCGGCAGGCCCGCCACCGTCACCAGCGTGTTACGCACGTCCCGAAAGAACAAGAGCACCACCAGCGCCGCCAGCAGCCCGCCGAAGACCAAGCTCATCATAACGTCGTTGCTGGAATCGCGGGTGAAGGTGGACTGATCGGCCACGACGGTGAAACTGAGGTCGGGTCGAGTCTGCTGCAACGCCGAAAGCTGCTTCTTGACGCCGTCGGCCACGCGCACGGTGTTGGTCCCGGCCTGCTTCCGCACCCACATCGTCACGGCATCCCGTCCGTTAAGCCGGCTCAGAACGCGCGCCTCCTTGTAGCCTTCGCTCACGGAAGCCAGGTCGCGCAGCAGCACGGATGGCCCCTGCGCCCTCGGCACCTGCACGGTCTCGATCTCCTCCACGGACCGGAATTCGCCGGCAGTCCGGATCAAGCGCTCATTCTGGCCCTGGGTCAGCCGGCCGCCAGGCAGGTTCAGGTTCTCGGCCTTGATGGCGCCGACTATCTGCTGCACCGGGATGTTGTGGGCTCGAACGCGGTTCAGGTCGAGGTCGACGTGTATCTCGCGCTCCAGCCCGCCGGCGATGCTCACCGACGCCACGCCGTCGACCCGCTCAACACGGGGCTGTACCACCTTCTCCGACGCGGCGCGCAGCTCGGCCGGGGCCATCACGCCGCGGCGGTCGGATATGGCGAAGATCAGGATGGGCATCGAGGCCGGGTCGTACCGTGCGATGCTGGGGTCGAGCACGTCCGAGGGCAGAAGGGGACGTACGGTTGCGACTCGCTCACGGACGTCCTCGGTGGCAGCGCGCGAGGAATAGTCCATGTCGAACTCGACGATGACCGTCGACAGGCCCTCGCTCGAAGTGGAGCGCACCGCCTGCACCCGGTTGAGGGAGGCCAGCGCTTCCTCGATCGGCTTGGATACCAGGCTCTCGACTTCCTCCGGCGAAGCTCCCGGGTAGGCGGTCTGTACGGCTACCACGGGCAAGGACACGTCGGGAAACAGGTCGAGGCCCATCCCCAGGAAGGAGATGGCGCCCACCACCAGAACCACGATCACGATCATCGTGATGAAGACGGGCTGGTTTATGGACAGGTCTGCTAGCCGCAACCCCTTCCCTCAATCGCCGGAGATGCGTGCTCCGGCGGCACGTGAGCCGGCATCGATGGGCCGGCGCTGAACTGGACACTGGCAAATGCGACAGCGATGGATCAGCCGGCGCCACATATGAGCGTAGCAGGCGGCAGAGCCACCTACTGTGCGACCACGTCTCCGTCCTGCAAAGCCGAGCCGGGGCTCTGAATGATCATCTCACCGGCGTTGATACCTTTGAGGAGCTGCACGTTGGTGCCGTCGGTCGGGCCGACCTGCACTTCGAGCATCTTGGCCTTGCCGTCTACCACGGTGAACACCACGTCTCGTTCGCCCCGCTTCACCACCGAGTCCTTCGGCACGAGCAGTCCGGTCTGCTTCTGTCCGGCGGCGATGTTTACCCGGGCATACATGCCAGCCTTCAGTTGCTTCTGGTCGTCTTTGACGGAGATCTTGGCTACCAGGGTACGGGTCTTGGGATCGACCGTAGGTGCGATGCTGCTGATTGTCCCTTCGAAGTTCTGGCCGGGGTACGCGCCCACCTGCACCGTCGCCGGCTGCCCGACCTTCAGCATCCCGCTGCGCGCTTCTTCGACGGACAGCGAAATCTCGAGATCGGAGGATATCAGATTGACGATGGGCGAGGCGGGCGCGGCGAGACTGCCGGCGGTCAGGAAGCGGTCGGACACCACGCCGTCGAAGGGCGCGGTCACCACCGAATCGGCGACCTGTGTGTTCGCCAGGTCGATGGCAGCCTGGGCCTGCTTCACCTGCGCCCTTGCCACCTCCAGGTCCTGGGCCGTGTACGGGCTGCGGGCCAGCTTCACCTGCTCCTCTGCGACCTGAACGGCATCCTGTAGCTGGGCCAGGTCCCATTCCGTGAGGGGGTTCTTCACCAGATTGAGCTGCTGACGCGCGGCCTCCACGCCGGCCTGCGCCTGGGCTATCACCTCCGGCTGCGCCTTCGCCATCAGCGCTGCCAGTTGCGCCTCCGCTAGTTGCACCTGCTCGTACCCGACGCCAGACTGCGCTTCCTTCATTCCCTCTGTGAACGGGGGGGCTCCTCTGCCCGCTGCGACTCGATATGCGTCGGCCTGCGTCTGGATGCTGTAGAGCTGGTTCTTGGCCAGACGAATGTTGGTCTTCGCTACCTCTATCTGTTCGGGTGTGGGCCCGGCCTGGAGCTGCGCCAGCTTCGCCTCCGCCTGGCGGAGGTTAGCCTCTGCTTGGGCCACAGCCTCCGTTCGCGGCCCGGCGTTGCCCGAAGCGAGCTTCTGCTTCATCGAGTCGAGGTTGGCCTCCGCCTGGGCCACGGTCTCCTGTCGAGGGCCTGCCTCCATTTGGGCTAGGCGAGCCTTGGCCACCAGCAGCGCCGTCTCGGCCTGGTTCACCTGAGCATCGATGGTGCTGTGCTCCAGCACTGCGATGACGTCCCCTGCCTTCACCTCGCTGCCGACATCCACGTTGATCTGCTCGATGCGACCTACCATCTTGGCGGTGACCGCGGCCTGCGACTTCGGCTTCACGTCACCGGAATAGCTGAGGGTGGTCCCCAGGCTTGCCTCCTTCACCGACACTAGCTTGTAAGTAGGCGGCTTTGCGGCCACCTCAGCAGTCGGACCCGATGTCGTCGAGGAGAAGCTCTGACAGCTTGCCAGGCCGGCAACCAGGCCAAGTGTCGCCAGTACACCCAGCAAAGTTCTTGGAAAGGACGCCCTTCCCATTTGCGCCTCCTTCGCCAATTCTTCTTCCGATTCTTTAGTATGTGTGGACACAGCGTTTGTACGGCATTCAACCGATCGTTTTCAGATCACCCGTGCGCCGGTCACCCGAGAAATACTGTCGGTGCCGGCGGACCATTCCGCGCCACGGTCCGCAAGTCCGTACTCGCTCTCCACGGCCTGGCGCAGTATCTCCAGGGCGTGGGCCATGGTCTCGAGGTCCTCAATGCTTACTCGCTTGAGGATGCGCTCCAGCCAGAGCCTTCCCGCTTCCGACAGCCGGTCCATCATCGCCTGGCCCGTGTCCGTCAGGCGCGCGAGGACTAGCCGGCGGTCATGGAGCGACTCTTCTCGGCGCACCAGGCCCCGCTCGACGAGCCGGTCCACGAGACCGGTGATGGTGGGAAGCTTGACGCCGAGGAGCTGGGCCAGCCGGGCCATGTTGGCCTCACCCTCCCGCCCTAGCAGCAGCAGCACGTGCATCTGGTGCATCGTCAGATCAAGGCTCAACCATTCCTCGGCGAGGCTCAGCCATTCCTCCGTACGGTGGGTGTGCGTGAGCTCGTGAATTCGCTCTCCAGCGGCAACCATCTGTGCGATGATCTCCGGTCTCGGCCTTTCTTTGTTCAGGCTCATCGTCATTCACCATCGCTTAGCGGAAGATTGATAATTAGGCGTGTCCGAAGTATTATAATGAATGCGTGGCAAGTAGTCAACGGAAAGCAACCGGCAGGTTGCAGGGAAGCAGGCCTTAAGCTATACTTAGCGCAGGCAGCAGCGTGGCCGCCCAGTCCTCTGGCGTACCCCAAGCTGACTGGGTGGAAAAATGGAAGCGGTAGCAACTGACCACATAGAACCGGAGGCATCCCGGGAGCAGGCCTGGTTGGAGGGCCTCCTCCAAAGGCTTTCCTACCTGCAGGAGCCCGACCGGGAGCTTGTCCGCCGTGCTTTTTACTTCGCTGCCGATGCCCATCGCGGCCAGATCCGTCGCAGCGGCGAGCCGTACATGATCCATCCGGTGGCCACTGCCCAGATTCTTGCCGATTACCATCTTGAGGGAGCGGCCATCGCAGCCGCTCTTCTGCACGATGTCCTGGAAGACACCAGCGTCCGCCCTGAGCAGTTGCGCGTCGCTTTCGGCAACGAAATCGCCGTTCTGGTGGAAGGCGTCACCAAGCTGGGCCGCATATCACTGCAGGTGCTCGAAGACAGTCGCCGCCCTAACGTCAAACCGCGCGAGGAGGACGCCCAGGTCTGGGCCGAGAATGTCCGCAAGATGTTCCTGGCCATGGCCGAGGACATCAGGGTCGTGCTGATCAAGCTGGCCGACCGCCTCCACAACCTGCGTACCTTGACCTACCTCGCCCCGTCCAAGCGCCGCCAGGTAGCCCAGGAGACTATGGAGATCTATGCCCCGCTGGCCAGCCGCCTGGGCATTTGGGATATGAAGTGGCAGTTGGAGGACCTCTCCTTCCGCCACATGGATGCCGAAAGATACAAGAGCATCGCCCGGCAACTGGCCGGCACGCGCGCGTCGCGAGAGCGGCTGGTCACCCAGGGGATGGAGATACTGGCGCGCGAGCTGAGCCGGGCAGGCATAAAGGCCGAGGTCAGCGGCCGTCCCAAGCACATCTACAGCATTCATCGCAAGATGGAACGCCGGGGGGTCGGCTTCGACGAAATCTACGACCTGCTGGCCGTACGGGTGATAGTGGATACCGAGAGCGACTGCTACAGCGCACTGGGCATCGTGCACTCGTTGTGGCATCCCATACCCGGCCAGTTCGATGACTACATAGCGACCCCCAAAGAGAGCTCGTACCAGTCGCTGCACACCACCGTGGTCGGGCCGGAAGGCAGGCCGCTGGAGATACAGATCCGCACGCTGGAGATGCATAGGCTGGCAGAGTATGGTGTGGCCGCTCACTGGCGCTACAAGGAGGGCGGAAAGCGGGACGTCCAGTTCGAGGAAAAGATCGCCTGGCTGCGGCAGCTCGTCGACTGGCAGGAGGATATTTCCGGCGGGGCACAACGGTTCGTCGAGTCGCTCAAGAGCGACTTCTTCCGCGATCAGGTCTATGTATTTACCCCCAGGGGTGATATCCGTGAGCTCCCGGCCGGCGCCACGCCCATCGATTTCGCCTATCGCATCCACACGGATGTGGGCCACCGATGCACCGGCGCCAAGGTGAACGGGAGACTGGTGGCGCTGGATACGCCCCTCAAGACCGGCGACATCGTTGAGATTCTGACGACGAAGACGCCCAAAGGGCCCAGCCGCGACTGGCTGAACGCGAGCCTTGGCTTCGTGAAGACGGCGCACGCCCAGGAGAAGATCCGGCAGTGGTTTCGCCGCCAGGAGCGAGGGGAGAGCATCGCCCGCGGAAGGGAGCTACTGGAGCGTGAGCTAAGCCGCCTGGGACTGACCGGGCAAAAGCTCGAGGACCTGGCCCGCCTTTTCAAGTTCGACAAGGTAGACGATTTCTTCGCCGCCATAGGCTATGGGGAAATCAGCCCCCAGCAGATCGCCGTGCGCACCGCCGAGGAGGAGCCGGAGCGCGTCACTACGGCGCCGGCTCCCTCCCCGGGGAGCGGGCTGGCCACCGGCATTCGAGTGATGGGCGAGAGCAACGTGCTCACCCGGCTGGCGGAATGCTGCCATCCCATCCCCGGCGACGACATCATCGGCTACGTCACCCGCGGACGGGGTATCACCGTCCACCGCAAGGACTGCCCGAACATCATCACCGACGTCGAAAAAGCGCGGTTGATCCGGGTGGAATGGGGCGATGGCCGGGGATCTCCTACTTATCCAGTGAACGTGCAGATAGAGGCGTGGGACCGCGATGGTCTGCTGCGAGATATCGCCAACATCGTGGCCGAGGACCACGTAAATATGACTTCGGTCAGCGCCATTTCCCACCCCGACCACACCGCGACCATCACCGCCACCCTTCAGATCAGCAGCATCGACCAGCTCAGTCGGATGCTGTCAAAAATCGAGCGCATCCGCGACATATCCCGAGTGAGCCGCGTCCGCGCCTGAATCGCGCCAGGGCGGGTATTCAAAGCCATCATTCTACCGCTCTCAACTGAGCGGTGAGGCCTCAAAGTGATCAGCCCGTGTTACTCCGCCGCCAGCCGCACATTGGCCACCCGAGATTCGTAGTCCCAGCCGGATGCTACCACCTCGATGGCGATGAGGAAGTTCGGCCGCGGCTTCACCGTGCTTAAATCGAACAGGTCTATCGTATAGTTCTGCCACTCATTGCGAGGGACTTGCTGTCCGTTGGGAGTCGGGTGCTTGTCGTTGTTCTGGAAGTAGAAGCCTCGGACGAGCATCGCCTCGGAGTCGTACACGTCCCGGTACTTCACCCGCACCATCAGCGGATACTCCGAGCCCTGCCAGCCTCCCCCGGACAGCGTCTGCTCCGAGAGCTTCAGGTCCAGGCTGAGCTGCAATGTCTGTAGATCGCTAACATCACGGTTCAATGCCTGGAAGAGGCGATTCTCTCCGTGTTTGGTCCCGCCCTGTCGACGGAAGACTACCGCTTGCTTGTCGCCAAGCGGTTCCAGCGCGGTCGTACCGACCACTTCTTCCTCGGCATCGTCGCTCACTATCCACCCGTTGAGGCCCTCGGAAAAATCGCCGTTGCTGATCAGATTCCGCGCCGCCGGCAGCGGGCCGGCCGGTGGCTCCCCTGCCTGAAGTGTTGCTCGCTCCGACTGCCCGATCTCCAGGGTATGCCCGTCCTCGCCAGCTACGGCGGATCCGTAGCGTGCCACGATCTCCGTGCTGGCATCGCTCACTTCGACCGTGTATGACCCCTCACGGAGGGAGATAGGCCCGTGAGGGGTATCGACCTCGAACTCGTGCTCCTTCGATACGGGCATTCCCACTTCCACGCGGGCGTGCCCTCTGGTGATCCGCAGTCCCACCGAGGACAGGCGATCGTTGTGGCTGGTGGTGCGGAGCCGTTCCACGATCACCTCGGCATTGGGCCAGAGCCGTAGATTGCTCCCCTCGAAGAACCAGATCACCGCTTGCGAGCTGGCCGTGGTCCGGACCTGGTCACCCTCTTCCAACGTCTTGCCGTTCAGCGCGTTCAACTCCACCTTGGCGCCTCGCTCTTGCACCAGGACGGTCCCGCCCAGGATACTCAAGGTCGCCTGTCGGGATTCCGTGGCATGGTACAGGTAAGTGTTTACCGCCCACGGTATGCCCGCGGCCAGCAAGACAAAGGCAAAGAAGGACATCCAAAGGACGACCCACGCCAGAACCATGGCCCGGCGTCCTTTGGCCCGTTCGAGCTCAGCGCTCGAGACCTCCACTGTAGAAGTGCCGTGCCTATCTACAACCATCAGCGCATTGCGCGGCCTCGCCCGACTCCGCGGTCCGAGACCGGCAGCCGGGCGTGACGCGCCCCTGACTCAAGCATTCTCCTCTTCTTCTCTCTCGGCCGGCTTGCGCGGCCGCTTGATGACCTCTACCGTCACAGGGGAAGCGGGAAGAACAGTCACCTTGGCCAGCTTGTCCTTTTTTGGCTTCTTCACCTCTCGTCTCCCCTTATCACGATTAGCCATTCTCCTCACCTCCATCCGGCTGAACTTATGCAGATTGTACTATCATCCCGGTGGCCACGCCATCGCCCTTCCGCCGAGCAGGTGCAGGTGCAGATGCGCTACGCTCTGTCCGGCGTCCCGCCCGTGGTTGATCACCAACCGATATCCACTGGAAGCTATACCTTCCCGCCGTGCCAGTTCGTTTGCCACGGCGAACAGCCTTCCCAGCAGCGGTGCATCTGCCGGCGTGAGATCGGACACGTCAGGAATGTGCCGGTTGGGGACCACAACGATATGTACTGGCGCTTGCGGGTTAATGTCGCGGAAAGCCGTCACCTGGTCGTCTTGAAACACGATATCGGCTGGGATTTTTCTCGCCACGATCTGGCAGAAGATGTCTTCCTCCAAGTTCGTCTCCTAGCTGGCTAGTGTGATCGCCGACACGCGGCCAGACAGCGAATGGTCTTCTATCGTAAGACGGCCCGTCAGGTCCTGCCCTACCACGCCGGTCAGGTGGGTCGGCAGCAGCCGGTTTGCCAACGGCGCCTCGCCCGGCGTGAGCACCCTCGCATAATTGTCGGTGTAGCCCGACCAGCATCCGTCCGCCAACTGCTCCTCATACAGGACTTCGAGCGTCTGGCCCACCATCTCCCGGCAGAACCCGCTCGCGCCCTCTCTTCCGGCACGCTGCAGTGCCTCGCATCGCTCCCGCTTCAGCGCCTCCGGCACCAGCGGGCGCAGCGACGCCGCCCGCGTCCCAGGCCGTGCCGAAAACGGGAAGACGTGCACGCGCGCGAAGCCCAGCGACCTTACCAGCTCGTGCGTCTCGGCGAACTCGCGCTCGGTCTCCCCTGGGAATCCCGCGATGACGTCCGTGGTGATCGCCGCGCCGGGCACTCGCTGGCGGATAGACGCCACCAGTTCGGTGTATTGGTCCACGCGGTAGGTTCGGCCCATCCGCCGCAGCACGGCATCGCTGCCGCTCTGCAACGCTATGTGGAAGTGTCGGCACAGGCGCGTGTCCGGCCACAGGTCGACCAGCCCAGGCGGGAAGTTATGCGGCTCGATAGAAGACAGACGCAGCCGCGGAAGGGCCGTCTCCTGCAGGATCGCCCTTATCAGCCCCCTCAGATCGCCCACCGCCTGGTCGCAGTAGCTGCCCAGTTGGGGGCCCGTGATGACGGCTTCCTGGCAGCCCTCCCGCACTCGCTCCACGACTTCGGCCAGAACCTGACGGGCGGGCACACTGCGCTCGGCGCCCCGCACCATCGGCACGATGCAGTAGGTGCACCGGTGATTGCAGCCGTCCTGGACCTTCACCGTCGCTCTGGTCCGAGCGCGCGCCGCTGCGCCGGCAACCCCGAGGGGTGCACGCGCCGGACTTGCGGCGAGCCGTTGCAGGACCAGCGGCACGACCTCGAGCTTCTGCTCGTTGGCCAGTGCCACGTCGGCCAGCGAGCCTACCGCTCCCGCGCCGCAGCCCACCGCGGCGACGAGGGCCGACGGGTTCCGCCGCCGGGCCCGGCGCAGCAACTGTCTGGCCTTCCGGTCAGCCACGTGGGTTACCGTGCAGGTGTTCAGCACGAAGGCGTCGGCGACCGCTTCAAAACTGACCGTGTGGCAGCCCGCCGCACAGAAGTGGCGGGCTATGGCCTCGCTCTCGGCCTGGTTCACCTTACAGCCCAGCGTGCCTATGGCGATGGTGTAACACTTTTCGCTTTCCATACTACGAGAAGTATAAGTAACTAATTCACACGGTGTCAAACGGCGGCCGGCTCTAGACATAGTATGCGCCCAAGCAGCCGCGCGAGCAAGATACCCTGCTGCCTGCGGTTCCACCAACTACCGGGGGCCGCTCCAGCCATGCCCCTACGAAAATATGCTCAATCTCCATAGCTGAAAGACCCTGGGCCAGTCCAACTACCGCTTGACGAAGCCCCACTCTACAGGCGGCGTCGGCTGGGGGACCAGCACCTGGCCGTCCTTGATCGTCACGTGGTTGACCAGCCGCGTCGACGTCGCTACGCTGTTGCCGAAGTAGTCATCGTAGCTGAACTTGCCTTCTTCGAGGGCGAAAACCCCCAGGTCGGCCGGCATCCCCTCCGCCAACTGGCCGATCCCCGTCCCCGGCGGCAGCAGGCGGGCCGGCGTGATGGTCACCGCGGCCAGGGCATCGTTCAGGCTCATCCCGAATGCCATGTACTTCGTTATGCTGGTCGGCAGGTCGATCGTCAGGCTCCCCACGCCGGACGGCGTCAGGTCCGTCGAGATGGTGTCCGGGAAGAACTCCTGCTCGAAGGCCGCCCGGACCATTGGGAAGTTCGTATGGAAGCGGGCGGTGCCGGTATCGATGAGCACCCCGCGAGCGCGCGCCTCCTTGTACTCCGACCGGACGCGACCGTTCCGGCCGACGATGGCCCCGGGACCGGGATGGTAGACGTGGGTGATGACATCTCCCGGGCGCAGGTACGGCAGGATGTCGGCGAAGGAGGGCGGCGGCGGCGCCAGGTGGACCACCAGGGGCAGACCGACCTCGTCGGCCAGCTCCCTGCCGACCACCAGCGGCGTGAGGGAGGTCAGCCCGGTGTACATCCTGACCTTGATCCCGACGATCACGTCGAGATTGGCCTGGACGATCTCGAC
>JAMCWG010000142.1 GCA_023475235.1 Chloroflexota bacterium | reverse complement strand
CTCTTGGTCCAGAGGTAGATGTCCTCGGGCGGCTCCGTCCAGGGGTCCTCCAGCACGCCGCACTCGATGCTCCGGCCCCACAGGTTCTCGTCGGTGCTGTAGGGGCTCTTCTTGGTGGTCGGCGCGGGTATGCCCCGCTGCTGGGCGTAGTCGATCTCCTCTTCGCGGGTCATCTTCCATTCGCGAGCCGGGGCGATCACCTTCAGGTCAGGGGCCAGGGCCCCGGTGGAGACGTCGAACCGGACCTGATCGTTGCCCTTGCCGGTGCAGCCGTGGGCGACCGCCGTGGCGCCCTCCTGCCGGGCCACGTCGACCAGCAGCTTGGCGATGAGCGGCCGTCCGAGGGCCGTCGCCAGAGGATACTCCCCCTCGTAGATAGCGCCGGCCTTCAGTGCCGGGAAGACGAAGTAGCGGACGAAGATATCCTTGGCATCCACTATGAGCGCCTTCATCGCGCCGGTGGCGAGGGCCCTCGCCTTGATGTCAGCCAGGCTCTTGTCCTGCCCGCCCAGGTCCACGGTCAGGGTGACGATATCGGCATGGTACTTCTCGGCCAGCCAGCGGACGGCCACGGAAGTATCCAGCCCGCCGGAATATGCTAGAACTATCTTCATTTCACGCCCTCCTCGGCGGCAGACGCAGCAGTAAGCGCACGATATGGCTTGGGTCGTACGGTCTGGAATGGTAGTACAGTGGCCCGGCAAAGTCAACCTCAGGGGCTGATGATCATGGCTGGGGCTGATATCGGCTCGCACTAGCCGGCTGCGCAGGTATCACTCTGGAGTATGGTAAGTGCGGAAAGCCAAATCGCCACTGGCCGGTTGGTGATTTACCATCATAGTGCCATCAGCATACGCATCACCCGACGTAGCCCACATAGTGATGGCTTTGCCAGATACCGAGGAAGGAGCGTCAAGGAAAAAGTAGTATGACTTCCCCGCCGAATCAGCGATAGGCTCGAACTCGAACCTGCGCCAGGCGTTGTCAACAACAGTCCCGGCCTGTATCTCCACGGTCCGCAGGTCAGATTCTGCTTCCGGACTCTGCCGCAGGTGGAAGACTACCGAGCCGGTGACTGGGCGAGCATAGGTGGCCAGGGACAACTCGACGGCTGCAAGGTTCGGAAGGTTACTGCGGAAGGTCTGCCCGACCGTCTGCGTTCCCCAGATTTCGCCTGGCACCATATCGCTCACAGTCTGGACCACATCCGGCAATCGGGTGCGCGTGACCGTCCCGTTCTGGTCGCGGACCAGGCGAAAGTCGGCAATGGTCACCCGCTCGCCCTCCAACGGGGGCAGCGCCTGGCCCGGTATCCTCGGGCTGAACCGGGCCAGCCGGACCTCCTCAAGCTCCATCCTCTGGTGCAGCTCGAGTAGCTTCAGGTCGTACCAGTACTCGTGCATCTCGCCATCCGGGTACAGGGGAATGGCAACATTCCGGAGGCCAGCTTCACCGTTCAACCTGAAGTAGACCCGCATCAGTCGGGGAGAGATGCCCGGCGAGGCGGCCATCCGGATGTAGAAGTGAGTGTAATCGGCCAGGGCGAGGCCCAGCGTCCCCTGGTAAGTCAGGGAGGGGTCGTGCTGGAGCATCCAGGTGCGGCCTTCGCCGGCCTGTTGGGGTGCCGGCTGCAGACCGGATGCCTGCCACAGGCCGGGGTCGTTGACGTCCAGGACGGCGTCCCTGGGGGAAGGGGCCGGTGTGAGGGGGCCGGGGCCGGCGGCCGGGTCGACAGGGATGGAGGGGTCCACCTCCAGGTCGATGTAGGGGTAGCGGTACATGGCCCAGTCCCAGTCGTTGTTCTGGCCGGGGGAGGAAGTGAGGCGGAGGGTGATGGTTTGGCCGGCGTACTGGCTGAGGGAGAGCGAGATGGGCTGCCACTGCCGCTCGTCCGGCCCAATATGCTTGCTCAAGGCGAGGGTGCTGGCGCCTTTCTGGTCCAGGAAGACCTGGAAGGTGACGCCGTCGGCGGATGGGGCGCTTCCGGCGGACTGGCTGATGGCGACGGCGGAGTGGAAGTCGGCCCTGAGCAGGCTTGCCGGCAGGTAGATGGTCCATTCGATGGCGTTGGGGGTGTGCAGGAAGAGGTTGAGGTGCTTGTAGCTGGACCAGGGTACCGGCTTGTTGGTCAGGTCGGCTGACCAGACGATGTCCGGCACGCCGGGCGTCTCCTTGATGCGCACGTTGTCGAGGCCGAAATCGCCCTGGAGGGTCCATTCCTGATGGGGGGCGAACACCGAGAGATGGTGCGCCTCGAGAGGGCGCGCCAGGCGGGACAGGAAGGTAGTATCCCCCATGCCCCAGCCGACGAGGGTCCCTTCGCAGTAGGTGGGGGCGGTGCGATAGTCACGGAGGCAGGCGGCCGAAGCCGGAGAGCGAGACGGGAGGTAGAAGGTCTTGTCTTCGTAGTTGAGGTTGGACCTCCAGTAAAGAGAGACCAGGGCGGCGATGACGATGACGCTCCATACCGCCGGCACAATGGCCTTGCGGACCGGTATCTGAGGCACTGCACCGGGCCGGTGGTTGTCCCACAGCACGTAGCCCAGGCCCAGCAGGCCGATCCAGAAGCTCATCGCATTGGTCGAATACCACGGGGCGGTGTACTCGCGGAAGACGCCGGCCTGCCAAAGCGTGACGATGCTGAAGGACATCAGCATAACGGCCGGTGCGGACTGCCGGAGAGCTGGTGTGTGACGTCTTGTCCATAGTACGACGAGTCCGGTCACGGCCAGCGCAACTCCGGCCAGAGCGGCAGACTGGCCTTCCGGGTTCAGCACCAGGCTGACTTTCTCCGACATGGGCCAGCCCAGGGCTCCCACGATGAAGGGATAGTTGAAGAGCGAAACGATGGTTGTCGCGCCGGGGACCCGTTCCAGCAGGAGAGGGCCGACGTATGGCGAGGCAGACACGGCCGCCGCGCCCAGCCAGGCAGCATAGTGGGCCGGCCTGCGAAACCCGAGCAGGAGCATTCCGATAAAGAACACGGGCCACATAGCCAGGCCGCTGCCCCACGACAGCGTGGCCATTATCCCGCCGGCAGCCATTATGGCCGTCCCCGTCCAGCGCTGGGGGAAGCGCGCCAGGCCCCAGACGGCGAGCGCAAACCCGAACTGGCTCAGCCCGACCGGCATCGCCGTATTCCCGTATTCGAACACGCTCATCTGGGACACCGAAAACACCAGGGCCGCCAGCAGAGGCAGGAGCAGCATCCGGGCGAGCCAGCCGCTGGAGCGCTGCGTGAGGGCATCGTAGAACAGCCAGAGCCTTATGGCGGTCAGGGCGATGCCCAGGTAGAGTATCCCGTACATGTTGAAGTCGGCGAAGCGCGCGATTGCGATGTAAACAAGACCCGGAATGAGTAGAGAGTGGGAGCCCACGAACGTGTCGCGGGGGAAGTCCTGCCAGTTGTACGTACCGTCGAGCACGGGGCCGAGGAACTTTCCGATAAAGTTGATTTCGTCGTTTGACGGGTTGTTAGCACCGGTAGTCGATATGATGAAGACAATATTGGCAATCGGTGCCACGGCTAGCGCGGCAGCGATGCAAAGGACTAGGAATCTCGCTATCCTCGCAAGCCAGGGCGTCGGCCTTCGCCAGCGGGCAGGCGCCGCTGCATCAGTCGGTGGAAGTGTCGCCGAGCGCATTCGCCGTCACTACCTCCTTCCGCTCTTCGGTGTGATCAACTGGTCTCGGCACGTTGAGCTGCCAGAGGCCCATCGTCCCCCAGACGATCACCACCGCATAGGTGACCGCCTGGAAGGCAGTGATGTACACCAGGGCCGCGTCCTGGGTGAAGCCGAGCGGCGCCAGGACGGTCACGGCGACGAACTGGTAAATGCCCACATAGCCGGGAGTGGAGGGCGCGGCGCTGGCAAGGCCGAGTGCCGCCAGGAGCAGGAGCGCCTGGGGCAGCGTCAGCGCCAGGCTGAAGGCGCCCGCGACCAGGAGCGCTACTGTTCCGTCAATCAGCCAGACCGAAATGGTGAGGCCGGCGAAGCTCAGCGCCCGCCCTGGGTGCTGAAAGGCCCGCATTCCCAGCAGGAATTGCTCTGCCAGGCGGACCAATCGGGCCTGGAGACCGCCGGGCAGCGGCAGGATGGCCAGCGCACGAATGATGACACTCTCCATGCGAGGCGCCATGAACAGCAACAGCGTGCCCGCGAGGCCCAGGCCGGCCATCACCCGCGACGCGGCGACCAGCCACCCTGGGGTGCCGCTCATCGTGGTGAGGGCTGCTAGACTGAAGAGGACCAGTGCCAGCACATCCATAACCCGCTCGGTAAGCGCCGTTGCCAGCACATAGCTCTTGCTGATGTTGGCGTGGCGCCCGATCGCCACCGACCGGACCAACTCGCCTGCCCGCGCGGGCAGGAAGCAATTTCCCAGGTAGCCGGCCGTGACGCCCCAGAACGCCGCCAAGGGCGAGATACGTTTTTCGGAACCCAGCAGCACACGCCAGCGCAGCCCGCGCAGGAAATAAGAGATGGTGAGGGCCACGAAAGCGAGGGCGAGGCCATCGAGCCGCCCCTGCCGGGCGGTCTTCAGCATTTGATTCCAGTCTACCCCGCGAAACGCCAGGAAGAGCAGCACGCCGCCGAGGAGGAAGGCGACCAGCAGTGACCAGCGGGACCGGCCGTTGCCGTTGACGGTCACGTCTGCGCTCGCTCCTTCCGGCGCGCCCCATAGTAATCGCGCATCGAGGGATTATCAAGGAACCAGCCCACGGTCGCACGAAATCCATGCTCCAGCGTGTAGCGGGGCTGCCAGCCGAGCTCGCTCACTATCCGCCGGTTGTCCGCGACCCATGTGCCCGTGTCCCACTGGCGGTCGGGCATCGACCCCCATTTCGGCTCCGCGGCGATGTCCATCACCCGCCGGGCCATCGCCACAACCTGGCGCAGGGACGTCTGGGTGCCGGTACCCACGTTGTACACCGCGCCGGGGGCCCGGCCGGCCCGGCCGGCAGCCAGCAGATAGGCGTCGCTGACATCTTCTACATAAACGTAGTCGCGGACGATGCTCGGGTTCACGAGGGGAGGCAGCCCGCCGCTCAGTCCGTGCATGATGAGGGTGGGTATGAGGCGCGTCGGCTCTTCGAAGGGACCGTACACCGAGTACAGACGCAGGGTGGTGAGCGGGGCATTCCGGCTCTGAGCGGCGTGGCGGCAGAACAGCGTCGCAGATGCCTTGGTGACGGCGTAGTGGCTGTTCGGCTCTATCAACTCCTCTTCGGACGGGGCGTGGTCCTTGAAGCCGTATTCCGAGGACGAGCCGGTGTTGACGAATGCGTCGAATCCCGCCTTCAGGCACGCCTCGACCAGGTTGAGGGTGCCGACGAAGTTCGTCTGGACCATCTGGTGCAGGTCGGTCTGAGATGAATACGCGCCGTGCGCGGCCAGGTGGAACACCCAGTCCGGCCGGATGCCGGCGACGAGGCCCGCCAAAGCTTCCCCATCGCCCAGGTCGACCTCGTGCAGCCGCACATCGTCCCGAATGGCCTCGATACGCCAGGGAGCGTAGCCGCACCGGAGCAGCAGATGGACCTCGTGTCCCTCGCGAAGCAGGCGGCGGGCCAGGTTGGCCCCGACGAATCCGGTTGCTCCGGTGACGAGCGCTCGCTTCATGGCCTAGAGGAAGCCCTTGTAGTCGTAGGTGTCCAGATACTGCCAGGTGTACGAGCGTATCTCCGCCCGCTCCTCCGCCGATAGCTCTTCGGCGGTGGCGCGGTTCGCTTCCGGCGTCACCTTGCGCAGCGTGCCCCACGGATAGACCTCTTCCAACCCCATTCCGTTCCAGGTGGGCTTCCTGAGCGCACCGGCGGGCTCGAGGCCGAGCTTCTGGCAGAGCGCGCCGAGCGTGGCGTAGGAATCGGCCATCACATCTTCGGCGCGAACGATGTGCACGCGGCCGGGGAACTTCTCCTTGAAGTAGAGAGCGTAGTACTGGTTCATCGTCCAGCCGAGCATATAGTGCGCCATAGAGAGCGGCACCGGGCGCTTCTTGGTGTCGGCATATGCCGACCAGGGGTTCCGCACCACGTGCAGGACGTGCGCCTGTGGCAGATCGCTGATGATCTTGTCCGCATCGACCACGATGATGGGGCAGTAGCCCACGTAGACGGTCTGCTCGCCCGTCCGTTTGTAGTCCTTCCAGGCATCGAAGGTGGCCCGAAAGAACGCGGCCATATTGCTGCCCCGGGAGCGCCCACTTTGCTCGACATAACGCTCGTAGATTCGGCTGCGCTCGTCGTCTGAGAAATCGAAGGGCATGTGCCGGAACTTGCTCACCTGCGGTGTGCGGGCGCGCACTTTGCATTCCTCGTCGATGATCGACCTGAAGTCCTGGGCCGGAGTGGCGTCCAGGGCGAACACCGGCCACCGGTACTTGACCGGGAACATCGAAGAGAGGTGGTCCATCACCAGCCGTGTCCCCACCTGCGATTCGAATGGGTAGACGAACATCTGCGGATGCCCATCCAGGAAGCGATGGGTCGTATTACCGCCGTTCTCGTACATCGCGCTGAGCATCAGCAGGCGGAAATCCTTGCTCATTCTTCGTTATCTCCAAACATAGCATATTCGTCCGTACTGGCCGGCCGGGCGTGCGGCCATGATTTTCCTCTCGTGGAGCATCAGACCTTGAACGCGTAGAACAGCTTTTTCTCGCCTTCAAGGGCGCGCTTTGCGCCGACGGGGAACGGAAATCCTCGGGTTAGCCGGCTGGAAATCGTATCAATGGCAAAAAGCTGATTACCGTAGGGCCATACGAGACTGCCGAGTACCCGTCCAGAGCCGGTATCGACGGCGTGTATCCCGCATACGCTGTGGTCGACATCCAGCCCCGGCGCATACTGCCGGAAGCGGGGTATGACACGCGAGGTCCCGACGAAGGCGACGTCCGCGTGGAAGCAGAGCCCGCGCGTCCAGCCTGGCAGCCGCACCACCGGGGTGAAGCCGCCGCCGTCGACGATCACTACCTCTCCATAGCCGCTGTTGTCCACCCAGATGCGCCCCTTGTGGAGCCGGGCGGAGTGCGGCCGCGTCAGCCCGCGCACCACCGGCTCCCGCGTCGCGCCGGAGAACACGACGCCACGCGCGTCGACGGGGAAGTTCTTGTGCCCCGGACGCCGCGCCGAGACCCTGTCGGTTGAGGCCGAGTAGTACGAGCTCGCCACGTCCCCTCCGGCGGCTATCGAGTTGAGCTGGATGTGGTTCTGGCCGAAGACCGGCTCACCATCTACCTCGATGCATCGAGGCCACCAGACACGCTCGGAACTGCCGTCGTCGTACAAGCGTACCACGGCGTTCTGCCCCACCGAGTTGGCGTGAAGGGCGCCGCCGACGAGCGCCAGGTCGTGGATGTAGAAGCAGCCGGGGAAGAACCGCGAGCGGACGGGCACCAGCGGGCGCTCGAAGGAGGGATGCTTCGGCAGACGGCCGTCGACGTCGAGCCGCGCCAGCCGGCCCTTGGCGGGAGCGAGGTCGAAGACCTGGTTCGGATTGCGCGTCGACGCGATGTGGACGATGCCGCGAGCTGCGTCGACGGCAAGTCCGGATGGGTGCGGCAGCGACATGTACGAGAGGACCGGGGCGCCGTCGTCCACGCACATCGCCATCGCCAGGTGCTCGTATTCCCGGGTGACCAGCAAAGTGGCGCCCGTCGCCGCCAGCGCCTCCCACCAGGCGCCGGAGACCTCGTAACGCAGCAGTTCGGGATCGACGCCGGCGGCCCCGTCCCACATATGGCTGGCAATCTGGGCCGGATCGCGCCACCTGGCGTTGTGGCGCGCCCAGAGCGCGCTCAGCTCTTCCGCGGCGGGCGAATCATTCGACTTCATCGGCCGGTCTTGCCGATCTCTCGCCAAAGCTGGTAGGCGCCGCGATACGCTCTCAGGGCTGAACGATAGCTGGTGGTGGACCTGCCCCCGTGGCGGCGCGTAGAGAAGATCGGCACCTCCAGCATCGGATAGCCTTCGCGCTGGCAGACGACGTTGAACTCCACGTCGATCAGGTCGTCGTTGCGCGTCAGCGCCAGCAGCTTGTCGAAGGAGCGGGGGAAAATCTTGGGGGTGCCGTTGATGTCCCAGCAGGCCAGGTCGAACAGTGTCCGGCACTCGATATTGTACATGAGCGACCCCAGCCGCCGCTGCCAGCTTTCGCGGATCTTTCGGTTGGCCTTGATGACCGTGCCGGGGTTGGCGATGGCGTAGAGCAGAAGCAGGAGCAGGTCCTGGGCGCTCGTCCGCGCCGAGTTCGTGTAGCATAAGAGGTCGCCGCGGGCCGCCCGCAGCCCCAAGTTGACCGCCAGTCCCCAGCCGCCGCGCTCCGAATGGACGACGCGCACATTCGGATACTTCTCGGCCAGCGAGCTGCACACCGACAGCGAGTTGTCTCGACTGCCGTTCACCACCAGGATGCACTCGCATAGGACCGGGACCCGAACCAGTGCCTCCTGGTACTCTTCAATGACGCTCCCGATGTGGTCAGCCTGATTGTAGACGGGGAGCACGATTGAGACCATCTGATCGGCCATCAGCTCGCTTCAACCGCCATCGATTTTGTGACCAGCGCCGTCGCCGCATCGACCAGTGCACCTCTAGACAGCCCGTGGACCTGCTGGAGGTACGCCTGACCGCCGGTGACGCCGTTCGGGGCGCTTCTGACGCCGCAGCGCAGCACCCGACAGCCCAGGCCGTGGTCGGCCACCGTCTCCGCGACCAGCGAGCCGAGGCCCCCGACGACATAGTGCTCCTCGACGGTCATTGCCAGGCGGAAGCGCGCCAGCAATGCGACCAGATCGTCAACGGGAGCAGGATTCAGGCTGGAGACGACCGCCAGAGTGGAGGCGATGCCGCGAGTCGCCAGGAGACGGGCCGCGGCCGCCGCCTCGCTGGCTATCGCACCCATTGCGATGAGCAGGAGGTCATCACCTTCGTTTATGACCTGCACCCGTCCCAGATCGAATCTGCCGTCGAGCCCGGGCACGGTGATGGTGTCGTTCTTGCCGAGCCGGTAGTACACCGGGCCGGGCAGATCCCAGGTCGCCTGCAGGGCCGAGCGGGTCTGCTCGTGGTCGGCGGGAGCGATCAGGGCGATTCCCGGCTGGACGCGCATCACCCCCACGTCTTCCAGCCCGTGATGCGTGAGGCCGGCGTGCCCGTACTCGAAGCCGCCGCCAATGCCGACGATTCGCACCGGCAGGTTGTGGAGAATCGGACCGTTGCGGATGAACTCGTACGGTCGCAGGGAGGCGAAGGTCACGATGGAGTACACGAAGGGCAGAAAACCCTCCCTGGCCAGCCCCGTCGCCACCCCCACCATGTTCTGCTCGGCGACGCCCATATTAATGAAGCGGTCGGGGAACTTCTCGGCGAAGGGCTCCAGCGCCATAAAGCCAAGGTCCCCCGTCAGCAGCATGATCCGGCGGTCTTCCGCGGCCAGCTCGGCGAGCGTTCTTACGAATGCGCCTCTCAAGCACCTGCTCCAAGCTCTGCCAGCGCCTGCCGGTACTCGTCGTCAGACATCGGCAGGTAATGCCATTTGATTTTGTTCTCCATATACGATACGCCTTTGCCGAAGGTGGTGCGCGTGATGAGGACGTGGGGCGGCCCGGATGCGGTGTCGAGGCCGGCGATGGTCCCGGCGATAGCTTCGACATCGTGCCCGTCGACTTCGTGGACATCCCAGCCGAATGCCCGCCATCGCTGGGCCAGCGGGCTCAGCGATAGCACCTGGTCAGTGTAGCCGAATGCCTGCTGCCCGTTCAAGTCGACGATGGCGACCAGGTTGGCGAGCCGGTGATGAGCGGCGAACATTACGGCTTCCCAGAGGGAGCCTTCGTTGCACTCGGCGTCGCTCACCAGGACGAACACCCGCCGTGGCGACCCGTTTCGAAGGGCCCCCAGTGCCGCGCCTGCCCCCATCGACAGGCCGTGCCCCAGCGAGCCGGTGGAGAAGTCTATCCCGTCCACCTGATGCTCGGGATGAGAGCCCAGCGCATCTGACTCGCCGCAGAAGGCATTCAGCTCGGACTGGGACATCCAGCCTTTGAGGGAGAGGGCAGCGTAAACGGCGAGGACGGCGTGGCCCTTTGAAAGGATGAAGTAGTCGCGTTGCGGGTCGTTCGGGGCCGGGATGCGCAGCACGTGGCCATACAGGGCAGCCACGATATCGGCAATCGACAGAGCGGACCCGATGTGGCCCACATTGGCCCGCCTGGACTGTTCGAGAATGATTCTTCGTATCTGGCGCGGCGATAGGTGGTCTTCTGTCATCCTGATTCCCTAGAGACTCACTGGTCGGTCAGCGTATATTATCATTTCCCCTTGGAGACTGCCACAAAGCGGATTGCCGTCTATGCATGGCCTTTTCAAAGTCTGCCTGCAGGCCATTTCGGTCCTGTACGGCGAAGGGCACCCGCCCCCTACTTCTGAATCATCACGGTAAACCCATTGCCGACCTTGTCATCCGCATCCTGAACGTCGACGATCTTCCATCCCAGGTAGTTTACGATCTCGACAACGTCGTCGGTAATCCATACTGAGCAATGCTCGCCCACCGTTTCCGGGCATTTCCAGCTTGCAGGGCGCTCGCTCAGCTCGCCACGCGCCACCCGCAATCTGTAGCAGCACTGCCCTTGCGCTCCAGCACATCGGCCAGTCGCATGGCGTTCTATGATCTCTGCCAATGCGGTACGCTCTTTGTGGCTGTCGGGGGTACGGTCACGGTGAGGAACGATCATAAAGATGTAGCCACCCTTCTTGATGACCCTGTGCCATTCGATTAGCGCGTGGATGGGATCGGTGAAGTGCTCCAGCACGTGCGAGCTGATTACGAAGTCCTGACTTTCGTCGGCCAGAGGCAGCTCATCGCCGAACGCTACAATGTCGACCGGCATCGCCTCGTCGCAGAACCGTCTTTCGAGCTGCTTGTACGCCGAGTCCATCGAATCCGACAGATCGATGTTGAGCGTGTTCAGACCAAACGGGTTATGGGCGGCCCCGCCTATCTCGATGCCGGATAGACCGTCCAGGTACTTATGGGCGAGCGCGCTCTCTGGAAACTTCAACAGCGGTGTCCTATCTTGCGGTGTCCTATTTTGGTCAGGGGTCCTTGTGAATCTCGGTAGCCTGGCGAGTATAGATGGCATTTCCGCTCCCCTTTTTGACTAGGAATCGCTGTCCTTATCGTACTTGACGTCATCGGCCCAGTCGCCATCTCAGGTACATCTTCGCCTCCCACCAGAGACGCCGCGGCCCCCCCGTCACCAACACCCGCCACGCCCTCGCCGGGAGCCGGTGCAAAGGGAGGGGTGGCGTAGACGGCACGGGCCGCGTCGACTCAGTATGGGCCTTGGCTTGACGCTTGACAGCGGCTCTGGCCCTGGCTCTGTCTGGTGCTATGGCCGGCTGGCGACAGAAGCGGCGCAGCGGCTCCGCCGCCCGGTCCCATATCAACTGCTCTGCCAACTGGCTCGACCGGACCCGATAGACCTCGCGCGCCTCCGGCCCGTCGAGCACCCCGAGAATCGCGTCGACCACTCCGGCCACATCGCCGCAGCCCACCACCCGGCCAAGCTGGTAGGCGCGGATCAGGTCTCCGAAGGAGTCGCCGTCGCTGGTGACGATGGGAAGTCCGGCCCAGATGTAGTCGAGGATGCGCGTGCGGAACGAGAAGCGCGTCTCCAGGTTGTCGTGATGCAGGCTGATCCCTATGTCAGCCTCCAGCAGGTAGTTCTGGCGGTCCTCGTAGCTCGACCACTGCCCGAAGAACACGGTGCGATTGTGCAAATTAAGGTGCTTTGCCATCTGCAGGGTGCGGTGGGCCATCTCTCCGCGGGGCACGATCTCGGGATGGGGATGGTTGCTGCCCATGAAGAACAGCTTCACCTCCGGACGAATGGTGCTCAGCTCGGCCATCGCTCGCAGCAAGGTGACCGGGTCGAACCAGTCCCAGATGCCGCCTCCCCAGATAAGCAGCCGGTCATCCGCGCCGATGCCGGGCACAACACCTTTCAGCACCGGCCTGGTGTGCTGCGGGGGGTCAGGCCGAATGCCGAAGGGGACCACGTCGATCAGATTACGCAGTGTCTTATCCTCACCAGCAGTCAATGGGTTTATCCTGCCATTGGACGCGAGCATGCCGAGATAGAAATCGCGCTGCTTCTCGCTGGCGCAGAGGAAGAAGTCGCCCGTCGACAGTAGATTATCCATGACATCTCTGACATAGGCGTGGGCGGTCAACTGTTCTGCGGTTGAGCGGCGAGAGTTCTGCTCGATATTCTCCAGGATGAACGGGGCATATATGTCGGCGACGATGGGTTTGGCGATGGTCCGCAGGAAGGGAAAGGCGTTCACCAGGTAGCTGGCCACGATCACGACGTCGGCCTGGCCGGCCAGCCTGGCCACTGCGCGCTCATTTGCCAGGGAGTAGCAGACCACGTGAACCTCGCTGCACGGGTATGGGCTTGCCTGGGGCACGGCAAGCGTGACATCGAACTCTGAGCTGAGGGCCCGCGCCAGCTCCCAGCACCGGATGGCTGGTCCGGCCATCTGCTCGCCCACCTGGTCGGGGCTTATGACCAGTACCCGCCGCCGGGTCGCCGGGTCGCCGGCCTCTACGATAGGGGTCTTGCCGGAGCTTGAAGAGATCTCAGTCAAATCGGTATACCATGCCTCGCCGTCAGTCTGTAGCAGGTCCGGTGCATCCACCCGCCTATATGTAGCATTTCTATGATGCGTTAGTCAATCGCTGGGGCTGCCCTACCCGGGACCGGGGCTAGCCGGTGTCTCCTGGACCGGCCCCGGCATTTCTTGCGTGTCACCGTTGGGCGGGGTCTGATATCGCCGCGCCTCGCTCTCCAGATAGATGCTCACCACTTGAGATGCAGGCCCGTCAGCGGCCATCGTTCCATTCTGCAACCATATCGCCCGCGTGCAGAGGTTCCGTACCAGGCTCAGGTCGTGTGATACCAGGATGGTCGCTCCCACGTGCCGGGTCAACTGCCGGATCCGGTCCATGCACTTTCGCTGGAAGCTGGCATCCCCGACGGCCAGGATCTCGTCAATGAGAAGGATATCGGGATCGAGGCTGAGGGAGATGGTAAAGCCCAGGCGCATGATCATGCCGGCCGAATAATGCTTCAGCGGCGTGTAGATGAACCGCTCCAGCTCGGCGAAGTCTACTATCTCGTCGAACTTTCGGTCCAGCACCTTCCGCGGTATGCCCAGCAGGGCGCCGTTGAGGTATATGTTCTCCTTGCCGGTGAGATCAGGGTGGAAGCCCGCCCCTAGCTCCAGCAAGGCAGATACGCGACCCGTCACCGTGAGCTTGCCGGTAGTTGGCTCGATGATACGGGCCAGCAGCTTCAGCAATGTGCTTTTCCCCGAGCCGTTGGCGCCCACTATCCCCAGGGTCTCTCCCAGGTGTACCTCCAGGTTCACGTCATGCAGGGCCCAGAAGTCCTCGCGAGCGCTCGACCGGAACATATTCACCCATAGCTCCTGGAACGATCGGGGCTTTCCATGGTAGATCGTGAAACGCTTGGATAGGCTTTCCGCCTTCATCACGGCGTTCATAGCTCTTCGCCGAAAAGATGGGCTGAACGGGCGAAGAATGCATATCCACCGACCAGCACCATCACGGAAATAGCCAGCGTGCGCAGGAGGAAATCGTAGCCCAGCCATTCTCCATTCAGTAGAATCTGCCGGTACGAGGTTATGTACGAGGCCATAGGATTGAGCCAATACATCAGGCGCGTATAATTGGGGAAAAGGTCCTCGATGCGGTAAAAGACCGGGGTCAGGAAGAACCAGGCCAGCACAAGGACGTCGACGATCATCAGCGTATCACGGAAGAACACATTCACCGCCGACAGGACAAAGGCCAGGCCGAGCAGAAAGATGGCCTGCCCGGCGATCACCACGGGGATCAGCACCAGCGCGGCGGACGGCCGGATGCCGAAGGCAAGCAGGAGCGGAAACAGCACGATTAGAGCCAGAAGGAAGTTCGCCATGTTCGACAGGACCGTCGAGGTGGGAAGGACCTCGCGCGGAAAGTATACCTTCTTGATCAAAGGAGCGTTGCCGACCACGCTGTTGACCGATGCCATCACGGAGGATGAGCACCAATTCCAGGCAAGAATTCCGATGAGAGCGAAGATGGGGAAGTTCGGTGTGCCGTTGTTGCGCATCATCACCGTGAACACAGTGGTAAACACCAGCATCATCAACAGTGGGTTCAACAGTGACCACACAAAGCCCAGGAGACTGTTTCTATAGCGGAGCTTGAGATCACGGACCACCAGGGTACTCAACAGTTCCCGGTATCGTATGAACTCACCTAATCTGTTCACGTACCATCTAGGCCTCTCGTCGCACTTGTGCTGATGTCGATTGTCGAGGGTCGCAATGAACCGTTGGACAACAGGGTATAGTATAGCACAGCCGACCAAGCCCCGGTAGCACCCGCCATGTTTGTGGAATGCTCCTGGCTGTCAACTGATCAGGGATTGCGGCGCGGTGCAATGAGACATACCACATACAGCAGTCACCATGATTTGAAGCGCCCAGCCTTCGGTTGCCGCGGGCGGAAGCAGGATGTTATACTCGTGCTAAGGAATTGAAACCAGGGACCATTCGACGATAAGTGGAGGAGCAGAGGCATATCGAAGGCGAGCGACTTCAGAAAGTGCTGGCGGAGGCGGGCATAGCATCGCGGCGCGGCGCCGAGGAGCTCATCCGCCAGGGCCGCGTCAGCGTCAACGGGCAGAACGTCACTGCCCTCGGCACCAGAGTCGGCCCGGATGATGAGGTGTGTGTCGACGGCCAGCCGGTCGACAGGGATATCGGCCCCGTCTACATCGTGCTCCACAAGCCGCGTGGCTATATCTCGACCGTCCGCGACACCCACGGCCGTCCCTCCGTGCTGGGGCTGGTGCCAGTGAAGACGCGGCTGTTCCCGATGGGCCGGCTCGATGCCGACAGCGAAGGGCTTATCCTGTTGACCAACGACGGCGGGCTGGGGTATCAGTTGACACATCCCCGCCACGCCATTCCCAAGGAGTATCTCGTCCTGGTGGAGGGGAATCCGACTGACGAGACCCTCGAGCGCCTGCGATACGGCGTATGGTTGGAGGAAGGCCCCACAGCCGCGGCGGAAGTCAGCCGGGCCGTCACCGGCGGCGAGGGCGTATGGCTGCGGATCGCAATACGCGAGGGCCGCAAGCGACAGGTGCGCCGCATGCTTGCCGCCGTGGGCCACCCTGTGCGACGGCTTGTGCGCACCGGCATTGGCCCGTTGAAGCTGGGAGCGCTTCCCGTCGGCAAGTGGCGGTTCCTGAAAGGCACCGAGCTGGCCGAGCTGCGCGGGGCCGCGACGGAAGCGGCCGTCCCTCTGGTGATAGCTATCGATGGACCGGCCGCCTCCGGCAAGAGCGCTCTGGGGCAGGCACTTGCCGCGCGGCTGGGCTGGCTTCATTTCGATACGGGGATGCTGTACCGGGCGCTGACCGTCCTCGCCCACCGTCGAGGCATAGACGTCCACGATGAGGATTCGGTGGCGGAGCTGGCGCATCAGGCGAGGGTCTCGCTCGTGAGGCCGGGCAACAGGACCGGTGCGTCTGCCCGCGTGGTGGTGGACGGGGAGGACGTCACGGACGAGCTGTACACGCAGGCTGTAGATGCGGATGTATCGGCGGTGGCGGCGAATGAGGAGGTCCGCCGCGCCCTGTTGCCCCGCCAGCGGGATATCGCCAACCAGGGCAGGATGATTGTGGTGGGAAGGGACATCGGCACGGTGGTTCTGCCCGGTGCCCCGCTGAAGGTCTATCTGGACGCGTCGGCCGAGGTGCGTGCGATGCGCCGCCAGCAGCAGTTCGAGGCGAACGGCCAGGTGGTTGATCGGGAGGACCTGCTGGCCGACCTGCGGCGGAGGGACCGCTACGACAGGGAGCGGCCCAACGCGCCGCTGGCTGTGGCAGACGATGCCGTGGTGCTCCACACCGATAGGATGACGCTGGAGGAAGAGGTGGAGGTGGTAATGAAGCTGGCGAAGGAGAGGTTTCCGGCGCTGGCCCTCGGCGCTCCTCGGCGGGGTGGCTGATGTTTTACCTGTTCGCCAACGCCTGCACGCGTACCCTGCTGTGGCTGCTGACCTCGACACGGGTGAGGGGGTTGGAGAACATCCCCCAGGAAGGCCCGGTGATCGTGCTGGCGAATCACGCCCACTTCATCGATCCTCCTATCCTGGGGGCGATACTGACCCGCAAGGTCGTGTTTATGGCGAAGACGGAGCTGTTCCGCGCGCCGTTACTGGGATGGATCGTGAAGCACTACGATGCATTTCCGGTGCGGCGGGGGGAGCCGGACCACGCCGCCATGCGGCAGGCGCTCAAGGTGCTAGCTGAAGGAGGCGCCCTGGGCATGTTCCCGGAGGGTACCCGCAGCAGGACAGGCGCGCTGCAGCGGGGGCATACCGGCGCCGCCCTGCTAGCGTTGCGAAGCAACGCGCCCGTAGTGCCGGTCGCCATAGCGGGCACGAACCGTGTCCTGCGCTGGCCGAACATCCTTTTGAGGCCTTCCGTAACGGTGAAGATCGGCCCCCCTTTTACGCTGAGCGTCCCCGCTTCGCCGCTCAACCGCGAGGCACTGGAAGAGGCCACCGAAAATATGATGAGGAGATTGGCGGCGTTGCTGCCGCCGGATCAACGCGGCGTGTACGCCGGAACTGTGGAGCCGGCTGAGCCAACGCAAAGCCTGTGGATGGGATGAAGTCTATGGAACGCACGGGGCATATGCAGATCGTGCTGGCGAAGGAAATGGGATTCTGCTTCGGCGTGCGCCGGGCGGTGGAGCTGGCCAGCCGGGCCAGCGGCGGTGGAGCGGTGGCCACGTTGGGAGCGCTGGTCCACAACGCGCAGGTGGTCAGGCATTTGGAGGACCGCGGGATCAGAGTGGCCGACGAGCTGTCGCAGATCGCGTCGGGGACCCTGGTGATCGCCTCTCACGGGGCGGCGCCAGCCGTGACCCAGGCGGCGGAGGCGCGCGGCCTGTCGGTGGTGGACGCGACCTGCCCGATGGTGCGGGCCACGCAACGGAAGGCGGAGCGGCTGGCTAACGAAGGGTTCACGGTCATCGTCTTCGGCGACCCACATCACGCCGAGGTACGGGGTATCCTGGGATGGGGACAGGGCCGGGCCACGGTGGTTTCCCGAGTCGAGGAGTTGGCGACCCTGCCGCGGGCCAGGCGGATTGCGCTGCTGGCGCAGAGCACCCACAGCGCCGAGGCGTACCAGGCCATCGCCCAGCGGTTGCTGGAGCAGCGCATGGCCGATTGCATCGAGATACGGGTGTACAACACCATCTGCGATGCTACCGCCAAGCGGCAGGCCGCGGCCGCCGGGCTGGCCCACGAGGTGGAGGTGATCATCGTGGTAGGCGGCCGGGACAGCGCCAACACGCGCCGGCTGGCGGAGATATGCACGCGAGAGGGGGCAATCGCTCATCAAATAGAGGAAGCCGCCGAGCTCGACCCGGCCTGGGTGGCAGGCCGCATACGGGTAGGGGTCACCGCGGGGGCATCCACGCCTGATTGGGTAGTCCAGGAAGTTATCGAGGCTTTACAGCGATTGGGAGGTGAATTGTGTGCGGAATAGTCGGCTATGTGGGAGGACGAGACGCCTCAAAGATCGTTTTTGACGGGCTGCGATGTCTGGAGTACCGGGGCTACGATTCGGCCGGCATCGCCGTGCTCAACGATGGCCGGCTGCAGCTCCGCCGATGCGTCGGCAAGCTGGACAACCTGCAGCGGCTGCTGGAGCGCAAGCCGGCCTCCGGCCCGCTGGGCATCGGTCACACGCGATGGGCCACTCACGGGAAGCCAAGCGAGGTGAACTCGCATCCCCATTCCGACTGTCACGGCGACACGGTGGTGATCCACAACGGCATTGTGGAGAACTTCCTGGAGCTGAAGGCGCGGCTGATGAGCGAAGGGCACGCCTTCGCTTCGGATACGGACACCGAGTGCATCGCGCACTTGATTGAATCCTATCTGGCTCGCGGCGATGGTCTGGCGGAAGCGGTCGCTCGCACGCTGGGCGAAATAGAGGGTGGGAATGCCATCGTGGCAATCAGCCGGCGCGAGCCGGACAAAATGGTAGCCGCGCGGCTGGGGAACGCCGGCGGCGTGGTGGTAGGGCTGGGTGAAGGGGAGACATTCGTCGCCTCCGATATGCCGGCTATCCTGGGCCATACCCGCCGGATGCTGTTTCTGGACAACCGGGAGATGGCCGTGGTCACGCGGACAGGCGCCGAGATCACAACCATCGACGGCGAGCGGGTCCGCAAGCAGGTGCACGAAGTCGTATGGGACGCCGTGTCTGCGGCCAAGGGCGGCTACAAGCACTTTATGCTCAAGGAGATCTCGGAGCAGGCGCAGTCGTTGACGGATACCATTCGCGGTCGGACACAGCTTGATCCGCCGGAGGTCCTGTTGGATTCGCTCAACTTCTCGCCGAGGGAGGCCCGCGCGCTGGACCGCATCGTGATGGTGGCCTGCGGGACGGCCTGGCACGCAGCGCTGGTCGGCAAGTTCATGATCGAGGAGCTGGCGAAGATCCCGGTTGAGGTGGACTACGCGTCCGAGTTCCGCTACCGCAATCCTCTCCTGACGCCGCGGACGGCTCTGGTGGCAGTGACCCAATCGGGGGAGACGGCCGACGTCCTGGTGTCGATGGAGCTGGCCCGGCAGCAGCATATCAAGACCATTGCCGTGGTCAACGTGGTGGGCAGCCAGGCCGTCCGGCTCGCCGACGGGCTCATCTACTTGCGGGCGGGGCCGGAGATCGGCGTGGCCTCGACCAAGGCATTCACCTCGATGGTGGTGGCGCTTTACCTGCTGGGCCTCTATCTCGGACGGGCGCGCGGGCATCTGGACGCCGACCAGCTCCTTTCCCATCTGCGGGATGTGCTCTCCATCCCCGAGCTGGTGGGCGAGACGCTGGCACGGCCGGTGGACTACCGCCGCCTGGCGAATCGTTTTCACCGCTGCCGGGACTTCCTGTACCTGGGCCGAGGAATCGATTACCCGATCGCCCTGGAAGGGGCGCTGAAGCTGAAGGAGATCTCCTACATTCACGCCGAGGGCTATCCCGCCGGCGAGATGAAGCACGGGCCCATCGCGCTCATCGACGAGGATATGCCGGTAGTGATAATCGCCACGCAGGGTCCGGTCTACTCTAAGGTGGTGGCCAATATCGAAGAGGTGAAGGCCCGCGGTGGCGTGGTCATCGCCGTGGCCACCGACGGCGATGAAGGGATTGCCGGCAAGGCGGACGAGGTGATAAGCGTGCCGGCGGCTTCCCCCTATGTCTCGGCCCTGCTCGCCGCCATCCCGATGCAGCTACTGGCCTACCAGCTCGCCGTGCGGCTGGGCTGCGATGTGGACCAGCCTCGCAACCTGGCCAAGTCGGTGACAGTGGAGTGACGCCACGCCCAGACGTAGCATAGCCAGGCGGAGAGGTGATTGGCCGTGGAAAGCCGGATAGCGCGTGAGCTGAAGCTGCGGTACGCGCCCGTAGCAGTAATCTTCACCGACCACAAGCCGGAAGGCGCGCTTCAGTTCACCAGTTCACCGGGATTGCGGGCGCGGTCCTTTTCAGCAGCAAGCTGGACGAGATATAATCCCGCTGTGAAAGTCACGATGATCGGCAACTTCGGCCTTCACTCCAAGGGCACGATGGGGGTGCGGGCCCTCCCGATGGCGAAGGCGCTGGTGCGCCGGGGCCACGCGGTGTCGATGGTGCTTCCGCCGTGGGATGAGCCAGAGCTTGCCGGGCGGGCCATCAACGTGGACGGCGTGCGAGTGCGGGGCCTTGACATAAAGACGCGCCCCTCGGGGATAGAGCACGCCGGCGTCGCGCGGGCCTTGCTCAAGGCCGCGCTGGATGAGCGCGCGGAGGTGGTCCACGCGTTCAAGCCGAAGGCCTACGCCGGCGTCGTGTCGCAGTTGCTATGGGGAATGAAACGCGCCGGCCTCTTTCCTGCCCGGCTGATCGTGGACACCGATGACTGGGAGGGAGCGGGCGGCTGGAACGACCTGGAGTCCTTCTCCAGCCTGCAGAAGCAGGGTGTGGCCTGGCAGGAACGATGGTGCCTCCGCCAGTGCGACGCTGTGACGGTGGCCAGCCAGACGCTCCGGACACTGGTTTGGGCGCTGGGCGTGGCGCCGGGCAAGGTATGGTATGTGCCCAACGGCGCGGTAGAACGGCCTTCCGCAGGAGGTCGCGACCTGAGGGCGGAATTGGGGCTGGGCGCGGCGCCGGTGGTGTTGCTGTACACCCGATTCTTCGAGTTCGAGCCACAGCGGGTGGCCGGTCTCTGGGCGCAGGTGCGGCGCAGCGTGCCGGAAGCGCGACTGCTGGTCGTCGGCGCCCCGCTGCAGGAGGAGACACCGGAATTGCAGCGGATGTTGGGTGATGACGCCAATGCTCATTTCGTCGGCTGGGTGGACAAAGAGGCACTGGCCGATTACTTCGCGGCGGCCGACCTGGCCATCGATCCGCTGGACGATACACTCGTCAATCGGGCCAGGTGCTCGGTGAAGCTGGTCGATCTCCTGATGGCCGGGCTGCCGGTAGTGGCCGAGAGCGTGGGGCAGGTAACGGAGTACATCGAAAATGGGCGGTCCGGGGTGCTGGTGTCGCCGGGCGATGTGGGCGGCTTTGGCCGGGCGGTAGTCGAGCTGCTGCGCGATGAGGACGAGCGACGACGTCTGGGAGAGGCGGCGGCCCACCGGATGCGCGAACGATTCTGCTGGGACCGGCTGGTCGATAACGTCGAGCGGGCCTATGGCGTGCCCGCAGGCGCGTAGACACAGATGAGGCGCTTGCGAGAGGGCACCGGCAGCGTGTGGGGCCGCTGGCTGCTGGTCGTGTGCTGGGCGGGGGTGATCTTCGCCTTCTCTTCCTGGCCGTCGCCCCCGGCAGTGGGCACGTCGCTCATCGACTTCGTGGTGAAGAAGTCGGCGCACTTCACCGAGTTTGGCGTGCTGGCCCTGCTCCTGCTGCGTGCCTGGCGTGGAGGCTGGCGCCGGGTTTCCCTTGCCGATCAGCTCGGTGCCCTGGGGCTGGCCGCAATCTATGCATCGATGGACGAGCTACACCAGGTCTTCACCGCCGGCCGCACGCCCAGCCCGCGCGACGTCGGCATCGACGTCTCCGGGGCCGTCTCCTTCCTGCTGCTTCGAGCCGGGCTGTACCACAATCTCTCCAAATAGCCGTTCCTGCCGCACACGGGCCTCGCCGACCCGCATCAGCTCGAGCAGCGCCAGAAAGGTGACGATTATCTCCAGCCGGGACGCGCACACGGCGAAAAGCTCGTTGAGGCGGAGCGTCCCGGCGCCCAGTGCGCTGCGCAGGGCAGCCATCCGCTCGACCAGCGACGGACCCTCTTCCGGCTCGGCGACCGATGGCGCGCCGGCCAGGGCACGCTTCAGCGCGGCCACCAGCAACGCGACGGAGGCGGATTCGGGGGCTATCCGGCGGTCGCCGGACGGGGGCGGCAGCGGAGCCAGGCGAATGAAGGACCGCAGCCCGCTCTCCGCCCGCTCTGCCAGGGCCAGCCGCAACTGGTAGTACAGGTTGTATTCCTCGAGGCGCTGGGCGAGCAGGTCCTCATCCGGCTCCTCCTCGGGCGGCTCCGCGCACGCCCCGTCGTCGGGCGGCGCTACCAGACGCCGGGCCTTCAGGGCTACCAGCTTGACCAGGAGCAGGAGGGCTTCGGCTAGCCGATGGGGAGGCTCATCCGCCGCCTCGCCCAGGTACTCCAGGTACTGCTGCACCAGGCTGGACAGGCGGGCCGCCTCGATGTCCAGCTCGCCGTTCAGGGCCAGCCCGAGCAGGACATCGAGCGGGCCGTGGAACTCCCCCAGCGATGCCTCGTAAGCCACGGGCTAGGTGCGGAAATGCCCGAGCAGGGAGCGGCCCGCCGGCACCACCAGGGCGGCCAGGGCCACTTTCAGCGCATCGCCGAGGAGGAACGGGGCCACGCCCAGCGCCAGCGCCCGCTCCACGGGGACGGAGAGCACGATGCCCAGCCACCACACGCCAAGGGCGTAAATGGCCAGCGTCCCGGCCAGAAGGGCCAGGGCCAGGTGCAGGGGCGTGCGCCCGAAGCCGCGCTCGGTCAGCCACCCGACGACGAAGGCCGCGACGACGAAGCCGGCCAGATAGCCGCCGGTCGGGCCCATCGCGTAGGGGAGGCCGCTGTGGCCGGCCTGGAACACCGGCATCCCGGCCAGCCCTTCCGCCAGGTAAAGCAGCAGGGCCAGGCCCCCGCGCCGGCTCCCCAGCATGGCCCCGGTGAGGAGCACGCCGAGCGTCTGGGCGGTGATGGGCACCGGCGTGAAGGGCAACGGCACCGAGATCTGCGAGCAAACGGCGACGAACGCGGCGCCGCTGACTACCAAGAGGGCTCCCCAGAGAAGGGAGGCCCACGAACGACTCATACTGCGAGCACGAGCAGTGCTGTACATTACCGATTCTCCCTGCGAAGGTACTTGCGGGCGACCGGCGCGCCGTCCACGCCGCCCTGTGTCTACGCCAATCGACTGAAAGGCGCAGCGATATTATGACGTAGGGGGAACGCGTGTCAAGGACTTTGTCTGCTCGGTAGTGTATCACTTTGAGAATAGCGAGCGGGCAGGCGAGCAAGACTGACACTAAGAGCGGCCGTAACTTGGCCGCTCTTAGTCGTGGGTGGTTACCTATCAAGCACTATTATCTGTGCTTGCGCTTGATGGTTTCGACCACCGTTGTGGACGGGCGCCGTTCGGCTTCCTTAATGGGGATGAATTGGCCATTCTTGGCGTCGCGCCCAATCTTGATGATGGTCGGTTTGCCCATTTGTCACCTCCACGTAGGCTCCTACGGGGACTGTCGCTTCAGTGTGGCTTGACGCCCTAACAGAACCACCGGTATAATCAGGTCGAGAGAGTTTGTTAAGGGCCAACCCCGTAGGGCAAAAAGAAATACCCCGGCCTACCGGCCGGGGTATTGACAAACTCCGACTAACCTGCTATCTTCTGGTTGCTTAGACGCGAAGATAATAGATCTTCAGGAGATTGGTCGCCCCAGCGGCGGCCTTTCTTCTCTTTTGTCGAGTCGAAGTATAGCATGGCCGCCAATAGCTTGCAAATGCAACTGGTCAACCAGAGTGGCTCTTGGCTCCGCCGTTTCACTCGCCCTCCAATTTGCAAAAAAATAGCACTAGCTGGCAAGAATCTATTGTTCTTGCCCGAAGCTACTGCTATGATAGGGCTAGCTGAAACTTGACTGGTTCTTAGGTTGTGCGGCCTTTCGCTATCGCGCTATCAGTCGGCATGTATCCCAAAACTACCCCAATAGTTTGGGAGTTCTTCTTGTGGATAGTATAGCACAGTCCATAAAGGAGGGCAACCGACATGATCTCGTCTGAATTGTTCAGTGGCATATATGGTATTCCTGAAGCTGCTCTCTATCTATCCCACACTATGCCCTTCAACAATGGCAATCCGGTTAGCACAGAGAAGTTGCGTTACTGGATTCGGACTAGCGTTCCCGTCATCAAACCGCTTAACCTACCCATCCCGCGGCGGCTAATCAGCTTCAACGATCTTATCTCAATGCGAATGGTTGCTATTATGCGTTCCCGCAACGTTAGCCTGAAAGACATCCGGGCTGCAGAGTTGTACATCCGCGAGAAGTTTGATATTCAGTACCCTTTCATTAACCGGGATGTGTGGACATATGGTAGCGATGTTTTTGTCCAGTTGTCTAGGCGTTTCCTCTCGGCTTCGAGGAGCGGCCAGGAGGCGATGGAATTCCTCGGTTCTTGGATGAGCAAAGTCGAGCTTGACATGTGCTTCGATGACTCAGGCTTTGTGGAATCGTGGACCCCGTATGCAGACATTACCCTGAACCCAAAGGTTCAAATAGGGATGCCATGCATATCAGGGACTCGCATTCCAACCAGAGGCATTTGGAGAAAACTGTTGGCAGGGGATGAACCAGAAGTTCTAGCGGACCTATACGACCTCAGTGGCTCCCAGATTAAACACGTCATTGAATGGGAAGCACGTCTTGAGCGGAGCGGAAGAAAAGCCCCTCTACCTGCTTGATGCGAATATCAGTCACAGATTCATCACGCCATTCAGGGCGCTTAAGTATGACATGACCAGTGTAGACTGTCAGCGCACGAAAGGGCAATTGAGATGTGATGACAAAGGCACGATAGAAGACCCGACCATCATCGAGTGGTTGGGCAGACAACAGACCGACTTGGGAAGACGGAGTGTCTGGATAACGGCTGATTGGGAAGCAAGCAAGGCACATGCCAAACTAATAATCGCGCATTCGATCTCCGTTTTCTGGATATGTGATCCGAGGAACAATGCCCTGAGAGCACTGCAGGAATTGCAGGTGCTGGCAATGCTTATTGAGCATGTCGACCGAATAGTCCGAACAGATACGTGTCCAATCTACCTGAAAGGAATAATGGACAATCGTAGAGCAAGACTGGAAAAGCTTGCCTCACATCTGATGGCCCCAAGACTTGAATGGAAAAGGGTAAAGCTCTAGGTTTCTTCTGTCCGCCACCTAGCCTGCGCAGCCTTCTTCGCAATCTCTCGCCGCTGCTCAGGGGTGAGCTTGGCTGCCCGTGCCTTGCCGCCCTTCTTGCCGCCTAGTCTACCTAGCGCGACAGCCGCGGCGTGGCGCTCCTCTGGGGTGAGTTCTTCTGGGGATTGCTCGACTTCTGTAGGGGCTTCTTCACACGTGGCCTCTTGAACCACGCGAAACGCAGTGACGTTGAAGTCGTGTTCTCTCTTGGGCTTTCTGCTTGACCGCTCACTCATACCCTAAGTCTATCAGGGCCGCGGCACCCCGTCAACTTCAAACTGATACACTACCGTCTGCTCCGGCAGGATGTTGTCGTTGTCGCCCTGTCTTGGCACGATGCCCTTGCGCGGGTTCCGAACCCGCGCAAGGGTTCGTTTCGATAAGTGAATGGCCTACGCGCAGTAGGGGGCGGAGTATCCGCCATTGAATCCAACTAATTGGCTATTGGGCCTGCATGTGGGATACTTGGGTTATGTTTACTATAAATAAGAAGACCCAAGTTGTGCCTACTGAGCCTTGTTCTGTCCCGGTTTCTCCTACCGACCCGCAGCCAGTGGTAGGACAGGTCGAGCAGTTCCTGAAAGATGCAATCAGCCAGATGGAACCCGAGGCGGTCGATCCTTGCCGTGGCGGCCTTGGCCGTCCTCGGGTTCTGCCTGCTCTGGCTCTGTGGGCCGGAATGCTGGTTTGTGTGCTGCGTGGCTTCACCAGCCAGATCGATATCTGGCGCCTGCTCACTGCCCGTCAACTCTGGTTTTACCCTCGTTTTCAACTGTCTGACCAGGCGGTTTATGATCGCCTGGAGAATGCCGGCACTGCTCCTTTAGAGCAGCTTTTCCAGCAGATCACCGACCTGCTACAGCACAGGTTGCGTCCATATGCTCAGGCTGCCCAGTATGAACTAGCCCCCTTTGCCACGGCCGTGGTAGCCTTGGACGAGACTACTGGTCCGTCATCGGTAGTTTGATACATGTTCAAGGATGTTGTATCCTTGAGTTATGGTAAAGAAGCATGTTGTTACCCTGACTGATGATGAGCGCCAAGCGCTCAAAGCCCTGATATCGGCGGGTAAGGGCGCCGCCAGACGACTAGCCCACGCCCGGATCTTGCTCAAGGCTGACCGCGGGCACGACAAGGC
>JAMCWG010000094.1 GCA_023475235.1 Chloroflexota bacterium | reverse complement strand
CCAGTATATGCTTCCCTACCGGCGCCGGTGGTCTGGCCCAGGGGGAGATACGAGCCCATCGAGATGAGCCCGCACACATAGCGACCGCCCCGCGGCGTAGGATGGGCCTCATAGGCGGCGAAGAACATATCCAGCAGGCGCTTAGTCCACCCGTCGGCGAAGTCGTCGTCGGCCCCGTACTTGGGGGCCCGGAGGCAGCGCTGTCGCAGCTCCTCATGGCCCTGCCAGTCGATGGCCAGCGCGGTCAGCAGCTCGTCCCAGGTGGTCTGCCTGGTCTGAAAGACCAGGTGGTCGATGGCCGCCAGCACATCCCCCGCCGTGCCGGTGCCAACGGCCAGCGACCCCGTCCAGTCGTAGTCGCAGCCGCCGGCCTCGATGTCGATGCCGGTCCGCCGCGGGCCGGGATGCATCAGGTCGTGGTAGACACACGGATAGTAGCGGGCGAAGGTGTAGTCCATCATATTGTTCACGATGGTGTTCATTCGAACAGCATACTCGAACTGCTGGCGAACGGCCGCCATGAACTCGTCCATCGTCCGAAATGAGCGGGGGTCGCCGGTCGGCGGCCCCACCACCTGGCCGTTGAGGGGGTTCATCCCATTCCACAGGGCCAGCTCGATGGGCTTCACCAGGTTGAACCAGCCGGCGTTGGTGCGGCCGTTGGTGTCGTGCCGCTCGCCGCTGTTGGGGTCGGTGCCGTTCTCCTGGCAGCCCATATCGGCATAGTTCCGCGCGTCGGCTAGCGAGACACCACAGGTGGCCACGAGCGCCTGGGGGATCGCCTCATCGCTGATGAGCAGCGGCAGCCCACCGCCGAGGCGTACCACCTCGAGGGCGCACTTGAGGAAGTCGTCCGGCGTGGCACGATGGAGACGCACCGAAACGTTGGGGTCATTGAGATGAACGTGGGCATGGGCCTCCAGCAGCATGTAGGAAAGCTCGTTAGTGCAGTCCCAGCCGTGCTCGTCGATGCCGCCGATGGTGATCTTGTCGTTGTTGCCCATCGCCGGCGCCGAGGCCAGCCGAGCGTAGCCGATGGTATGCACCTGCACCTCGTTGTACTTCAGGAACAGGCACTCTAGCAGCTCCTGGGCCTGCTTGGGCGTGATATGGCCGCTCTCCAGATCGCGGCGCAGGTAGGGAAGCATATACTGGTCGAAGCGGCCCGCGGAATGGGAGTTGCCGCCCTCGGCCAAGGCCGTGGCCATATGGGCCAGCCGGAAGGACTGCAGCGCCTCCCACCAGGTCTCGGCTGGCCGGGCCGGCACCTTGCGGCAGATGCGGGCCATCTCCTCCAGCTCAGCTTTCCGCCCCTCGTCGGCCTCCTGAGCGGCGAGCCCTTCGCATACCTCGGCGCAGCGCTGGGCATACAGGATCAGCCCATCGGCCACAATCAGCATTGCCTGGTAGAGGTTGCGCCGGTCATAGCCCTCCATGCTGGCCGGCCGACTGGCGTCGAGGTCGGCGATGTAGCCCTGGACCTCGGCCCTCAGGCCGTCGATGCCCCGCTCCAGCACGCTTCGATAGTCCTGGAGCGTATGGTAGAGGGCCCCGCCCAGACGCCAGAGGTAGATCTGGCCGTACTGGAAGAAGTGGTAGGCCTCCGGGTAGTGCTGGACCAGCTCGCGGCGGGCGTAGTGGCCACGGCCTCGTTCCCGCCAGTAGGGCAGGACCTCTTCGCGGAAAAGCCTCAGGTCCTCATCCGAGATATAGTAGCGACTGATGGTGCGCAGCGCGGCCTCGAAGTCCGTCATCGCTTCACCGTCGACCATCACGGGCTCGGCCCAATCGGAAAACTCCGGCTCGAGCTCGTGGCCACCCACCTCGCTGGCCGGCGAGCCGATCAGGAGCTGCTCGTCTGGCAGCGGGATAGGAACGTTGGCGAAGACGTGATACAGGGCCCTGGCCCGGCGGATGGCGGGATTCTCTCCTTCGGTCTGGCAGTAAGATTCGGTGACCAGGCGCGCCCGGTGCATACAGATATGGACCGTGCGGCGGCCGGTGGGCGAGGCCAGCAATTGCTCGCGCAGCCGCTGGATCCGGCCTTCCTCTGGATCATCCGGGCGCAGGATAGCCCGGTCGAAGATGCGGCCGTGCCAGGGGGCATGGGCCCGCTCCCACCAGGGCACTACTGGACTGCGGCTGACGCTTATCGCCATCATAGCACCTCCAGGGGCGTGTATCTGTGGTCAGCATAACACGCAAGGAGGACGGGGCGCAAACCATCGACGCCAGTGATGCTCCATCAACAGATGGGCCTTCGGCGAGGCCGGGGTGAGGGTCGATTCCATCCTTCTCCCTCACCCCAGCCGCGATCCGCCAAAGGCGCGCCTACGTTCGAAAGATGGGTCGGCCTCGGGTGCGGATGAGGCTGGAATGAGGAACGGCCTCTGCCTCCTGTACTCCTGTAGGGGCGCTGGCCGTGCGCCCCTACATAGCTTGAGTCATCTGCCGGCCAGTTGCCTCGGCAGCGATGGCGAAGGATCTCTATGTCACCGCGGCAGGACGAACATCGGCATCGGCGCCTCCGAGCTGAGGGTCACCACGACATCGTTGGCCGTGGCCTCCAGCATCGTGTTGATGCGCAGCAAGGTCGGGCCGATGTACTCCGGCACGCCGTTAACAAGGCGGAAGGGCCGGTCGTGGCCGGGGTAGAATACTTGGCCCATCTGGATGAGCCGATCGATAGTCCGGGCAGCCACCTGCTCGTCGTACATCACCAGCGCCGGCTTCTTGGTCGACAGCGAGCGGGTGCTGGGCAGGGCGTCGCCGGAGATGATGGCCCTGCCGTCCGCGGTCTCCACGGCCAGGGCTATGTGCCCCACGGAGTGGCCTGGGGCGTTCACGGTACGCACGCCCTCGATAATCTCCACCTCGTCCTTGATGGTCTCGATCTTCGACGCCTTCAGCATGGCCGCCGCATACCCTGGCACGGCCCAGTCACCCGGCTTTGGCGATTGGGCGTAGGCCAGCTCATCGGCGTGTACGATGACCCGCGCCTTGGGGAACATGTCGAGGTTGAGGATGTGGTCCCAGTGGCAATGTGTGATTACCATAGTATCGATGTCGTCGTAGGACAGGCCGCGCCGCTGGAAGGCGTCGATCAACTGTCGCCGCCTGCCCGGGTACCCGTTGTCCACCAGGACCGTCTGCCGGCCTCGTATCAGGTAGACCCCACACAGCCCCCCGCCGCCCTGGTCGCACCCAAACGTGAAGCCCTGGAGAAGCATATCGATCGCAGGCATATCTTTTTCCCCCTCCTGAGTGTTTTAGTAGCAGCGGGGCCAGTATACATTTGCCATTTGTGGTTGTCCACCGGCGAGAGCCGGCGTCCGTGCAGATAGTACCAGCAGCTCGGGGTTCCCCTCGTGGTCGTAGTGGCCGACCCATGTGTCGGCCCGGCCAGGACACGGGGCCGAGCCCTGGCGCCCAATGGTTCGAATGACGCCAGGGCGCACACGCGGATGCGCCCCTACAGAGCACGGGCACGCCTGGAGCGCCCGCGACAGTTGGTGGAGCCGTCCGAGCGTTCGTCGTTGTGCGGCCCCAGCACTTTGGCTATAATTATTTGGCGGATGAGCGCCTCCGACGTTCGCTCGGCGGGTGTTCAAGTCGCGAAGCGGAGGGCTTAATGAATAGACGCGTGGTAGTCACGGGCTTCGGGGCCATCACTCCCCTGGGCCTGGACGCCAATTCGACCTGGGAGGCCCTGATCACCGGGAAGTCCGGGGCCGACTACATCACCAAGTTCGATACCAGCAATATTGAGACCAAGATTGCGGCCGAGGTCAAGGGCTTCGACCCGGCCCAGTACATCGACCGCAAAGAGGCCAGGCGGATGGACCGCTACATTCAACTCGCGGTGGCCGCCACCGCCCAGGCATTTCAGCAAGCCAACCTCAAAGTCGATGCCGGAAATGCCGACGAAATCGGCGTCATCATCGGGTCCGGTATCGGCGGCATCTCCACCCTCTCCGACCAGTTCAAGGTCTTCTTCGACCGCGGGCCGAGTCGGGTGAGTCCCTTCCTCGTGACGATGATGATCAATAATATGGCCGCTGGTCACACGGCCATCGCCTTCGGGCTGCGCGGCCCAAATTTCGCTGTGGTCTCGGCCTGCGCCACCGGCGCCCACGCCATCGGCGAAGCATACCATACCATCCGCCGCGGCGATGCGATAGCGATGATCGCCGGCGGGAGCGAGGCAGCCGTCGTCCCGCTGGGCATAGCGGCATTCAACAATATGCGCGCTCTCTCCGTTCGCAATGACGAGCCCGCCAGGGCCAGCCGTCCCTTCGACGCTGAGCGCGACGGCTTCGTGCTGGGCGAGGGCGGATGCGTGCTGCTGCTTGAGGACCGGGAGTACGCGCTGCGGCGCGGCGCCGAGCCGCTGGCGGAGGTCGTCGGCTACGGCGCCAGCAGCGATGCTTCCCACGTGACCGCACCGGCCGATGGAGGGGCCGGCGCCGCCCTGGCGATGCGGCGGGCCCTCCGGAGCGCCGGACTTGAACCGGGGGCCATAGACTACATCAATGCCCATGGCACCTCCACCCAACTGAATGACAAGACCGAGACGGAAGCCATCAAGTCCGTGTTCGGCCAGCTCGCCTACAAGATACCCGTCAGCTCCATTAAGTCGATGACGGGCCACCTGCTGGCGGCCGCGGGGTCGTTGGAGGCATTCACCTGCATTCAGGTCATCCGGACCGGCATTATCCCGCCGACCATAAACTACGAGCACGCGGACCCGGACTGTGATCTCGATTACGTTCCCAATGTGGCGCGCAAGGCCGGCGTCGACATCGCTATGTCCAACTCGATGGGCTTCGGCGGCCACAATGTTTCGCTCATCCTGGCCCGGGCCACCTGAGCGCGCAATCGACTAACGCGCCATAGCACTGGTTATACATAGGAGCAAGCCATAACCGATCTCACCCGGTTACAGGAACGCCTCGGCATTCGCTTCCACGATGAGCGTCTGCTGCGCCAGGCCCTCGTGCACCGCTCTTATCTGAATGAGAGTCCCGGCTTCGAGCTGCCTTCCAACGAGAGGCTGGAATTCCTTGGCGATTCGGTGCTCGGGTTCGTGGTCGCCGAGCATCTGTACCGCCACTTCCCGAAGGCCGAGGAAGGGCGCCTCACGGAAATGCGGGTGTCGCTGATACGCACCGCGACCCTGGCCCAGGCGGCGCGCGCCCTTGGACTGGGACAGCACCTTCTGATGGGACGAGGCGAGGAGACGAGCGGTGGCCGAAGCCGCCCGAGCATACTGGAAGCAGCCTTCGAGGCCATTTTAGGGGCCATCTTCCTAGACCAGGGCATCGATGTCGCTCGCGCCTTCGTCCTGGGCCGGCTGCGCGCCAATCTCTCCGAGCTCGAGCGGGGGCCGGGCCCGAAAGACGCCAAGTCTGCCCTGCAGGAATACACGCAGCGGCACCGGCAGCTCACCCCTTCCTATCACACCATCTCCAGCCGGGCCATGTCCTCCTGTGCCTGGGACAGCCGCTGCCGCGCCTCTTCGAGCTGCGCCTGCGGCAGGCGGAGCTGGGCCGTCTCATCGATCAGGGTGCGCCGCTCCTCCGGCCGCCAGGAAAGCACGGCGTCGACCATCCCCTGCCCCAGTATGGTGTACCCGGTCTGGCCGGCGTGTGCCCGGCTCAGCAGGTCGTTGATGTCCCGCAGGCGGACGCGGCTGGCGTTGAGCAGGCACTCGTTCTCGCCCGAGCGGTGGGCGCGGCGGGTGATGGTGACTTCGGAGTAGGGGAAGCCCAGCCAGCCGTCCTCGTTGTCCATGGTCAGGCTCACCTCGGCCATGCCCACGCGGG
>JAMCWG010000195.1 GCA_023475235.1 Chloroflexota bacterium | reverse complement strand
CCGCCCCGCGGCCCTATCCAGACTGATGTTCGTCTACGCCTGGATGATGATCACCGCGGTGCTGGCCATCGAGCGGCTCCTCGAGCGGGGCGTGTGGTCGTACCTGGTGCGCCGGGGCGTCGGCATCGAGCGGGTACTGGTCGTCGGCGCCGGCGATGTCGGAAAGATGGTCATGCAGAACATCGTCGTGCAGCCGGAGCTCGGCTACAAGGTGGTCGGCTTCGTAGATGACGAGCGGTCCGAAGACCTGGGAAGATTCCCGGCGCTGGGGTTTATTCGCGACATCGGGCGCGTCATCTCTGAGCACTATGTCGACGAGGTGATCGTCACTCTGCCCGTCTCCGCCCACCGGCTGACTTCCCAGATAATGCTGACGTGCTCCCGGCTGAGCGTCCGCTGTCGCGTCGTGCCCGACTTCTTCCAGATCAGCCTCAAGCAGGTCGATGTCAGCGAGCTGAACGGCATCCCTCTAGTCAGCATCAGAGACGTCCCGCTGCACGGCACCAGCCGCGTGCTCAAGCGACTGGGCGATATGGCCCTGGCCGGCCTGCTCATCGCAATAACCAGCCCGATCTCAGCCGTCATCGCCCTCGCCATTCACTTCGATTCGCCCGGGCCGATCTTCTTCCGACAGCAACGCGTGGGACGCGATGGCCGGGCATTCACCCTGCTCAAGTTTCGCTCGATGTGGGTTGATGCCGAGGAGCGCCTCGCCAACCTCCTGCAGCACAACGAGGCCACCGGCCCCATCTTCAAGATGAGGAATGACCCCCGCCTCACGCGGGTGGGCCGCTTCATTCGCCGGTGGAGCCTCGACGAGCTGCCCCAGCTATACAACGTGGTGCGCGGCGACATGAGCCTGGTGGGGCCGCGGCCGCCGATTCCTTCGGAAGTCGAGTGCTACGAAGAATGGCATCGCCGCCGCCTGGAGGTACGTCCGGGCCTGACCGGCCTCTGGCAGGTGAGCGGCCGCAGCGACCTTAGCTTCGACGAGATGGTCCTGCTCGACATATGGTACATCGAAAACTGGTCGCCTCTCCTCGACTTCAAGATACTGCTGCGCACCATTCCCGCCGTCCTCCTGGGTACGGGCGCTTATTGATGGGCATGAAAGTAGCCCTGGTCCACTCTTGGCTCAACCAGTACGGAGGGGCCGAGCGCGTCCTGGAAGTCCTCCATCAGATGTACCCCGACGCGCCGATCTATACCTCGATGTTCTGGCCCAAGGCGATGCCCGAATCCTACCGGAAATGGGACCTGCGGCTCAGCTTCATGCAGCGGCTGCCGCTGGTCAAGGCCCGCCATCAGCCATTCCTGGCCCTTTACCCGCTGGCCTTCCAGCAGTTCGATATGCGCGACTACGATTTGATTATCAGCAATAGCAGCGCGTTCTGCCACGGCGTGCGCAGCCGCCCCCAGACCTGCCACATCTGCTACTGCCTGACGCCGGCCCGCTTCCTGTGGAACTACGGAGAGTACGTTCGCCGCGAGAATATCCCCGGCGTGGCGCGGGCACTGTTGCCGCTGGTGCTGGGCCCGCTCCGGGCGTGGGACCGGCGGGCCGCCCAGCGGGTAACCCATTTTGTCGCCATATCACAGGCCATCGCCGACCGGATCAGCCGCTTCTACGGCCGCCAGTCCACCATCATCTACCCGCCGGTAGGCACCTCCCTCTATCAGCCCCTGGCCCGGCAAGACAACTACTTCCTGATCGTCTCCCGCCTGATTCCGTACAAGCGCATCGACCTGGCGGTAGAGGCATTCAACCGGCTGAGACTGCCGCTCAAGATCGTGGGAGATGGCCGTGATCGGGCGGCCCTTCAGGCGATGGCCAAAGACAACATCGAGTTTCTGGGCAGGATACCCGACTCTGCGGTCAAGGAGATGTACGCGCGGTGCCGGGGCTTCGTTTTCCCCGGCGAGGAGGACTTCGGCCTGACGCCCCTGGAGGCGCAGGCTTCGGGCCGGCCCGTCATCGCCTACGCCGGCGGTGGTGCACTGGAGACGGTGGTAGATGGACAGACCGGCGCCTTCTTCGACCAGCCCAGCGCCGAGGCGCTGATCGAGGCCGTGCGTCGCTTTGACGGGATGCCGTTCGACGCGGCGGCCATCAGACGCCACGCCGAGAGCTTCAGCATCCCAGCGTTCCAGGAGAATCTCTCTTCCTATGTCGATGCGAGGTACGCCGAGCATCGGCGTGCATTCGTTGGGCGGTAGCGGCTCGATGACCACTGTCGCCGGGACCACCAACGATGCACTGGCGGGGTTCGCTTGCCCCGCCTGCCACGCCCCTCTGGCGCCGGCTGCCGGTAAGCTGCGGTGCGCGTCCTGCCCGGGCGAGTATCCTCTCCGGGAGGGCATCCCGAGCTTCGTGCCGGAGAACGCTTTCTACGAAGGACGCTGGGCCGAGCCCGACCCCAGCGCCGGCTCGCTCCGCAACCTCCTAGTGAAGAAAGAGCGATTCTTCTGGAGCCGCCTGCGCGGCCGGAGCGGCCCGGTGCTCGACCTAGGCTGTGGCGGCGGCTGGCGTCTGTACACGCGGACGGGGCCGGTCACCGGCGTGGACGTCTCACTGGGCTCGCTGCGGTCGGCCCGGAGCCTGTATGCGCGGGTGGCGCAGGCGACGCTGAGCAGCCTGCCCTTCGCCGACGAGTCCTTCGACTTCGTGGTCAGCTCGGATGTCCTGGGCCACGTGCCTCTGGAAGAAAAGGACGCGGTACTGGCCGAAGTGCGCCGCGTCCTGCGCACGGGTGGCCTCACCCTGCATTATGTCGAGACAGAGGGAGACGACCCACTGATGCGCTTCGCCCGCGGCTACCCTGAACTATACTCGCGCTATGTCGTGGAACCTGAAGGGCACATCGGCCTCGAAACGGCTGCGGCCGTGTTCCAGCGGTTCCGCCGGGCCGGGTTCAAGCCCATCGCCGAGCGGGCGGTTTACCGGGGGCCTACCTACGTCAGGCGAATCGGCTTATACTTTGACAACGAGTATCGGCAAAAGTCGGCGCTGGTGGCAGGGCTGGTAGCGGCCAGCAAGGCCATGTGCGCCGTCAAGCCATTAGAAATGGCCGCCAACCTCGGCATCAGCGCGTTGCTTGAGGTTGCCGATCGATGTTTCCCTGTCTCCTGGGCCGGGGGAGCGCTGGTCTGTTACCAGAAATAGCGGAGGAATGTGATGGAGCTACGACAATACTGGGGAGTTGTGCAGCGACGGCTCTGGGTGGTGATAGCGCTCACCCTCATCGCGCTGATAGCAAGTGTGGCGATGCGACCGGAGCGCGATCCCACTTACAAGGTCACCATAAAGCTGGCCGTCAAACCCACCGCCGAGGCCCGCTCTCAGAACTACTACGGCTACGACGGATACTATGCCTACGTCGTATCCGAATACCTGAACGACGACATCGCCGAGGTGGTCAAGAGCAACGACTTCATGACCGAGCTTCGCAACCGTTTGAAGGACCGGCCAGGCGGCCCTCCTGGCGGCTACATTGAGGCGCGCAAGGCACACCGCGTGCTCACCCTCACCGTCACGGCCCCCAGCGAGCGGGACGGCAAGGATATCGCCGCCACCGCCGCCAAGATGCTGCAGGAGGACCAGCAGAAGTATCTCGGCGGCATCAGCGATCAGAACCCGTCCATCACGATCGTGGACGAGCCCGTCGTTGCGGTCGGGCCGGCGCCGGCGCGGGATGCCGTCGATATCGCGCTGCGGACCGCTCTGGGCCTGATAGCAGGCTTGATGCTGGCCTTCCTGCTGGAGTACCTGGACACCTCGCTGCGTACGCCGGGCGAGGTATCGGAGCTACTCAAGCTGCCGGTCCTGGGAGAGCTGCCGAAAGAGAAGGGCCGTCGTAGGGCCGGCAGCGCCGCCTGACGCACGGCGCCGGAGGCCGACACATGGCATCGGACACGCTGTCGCTGCAACGGAGACTGGTGGACGCCCTGCGCACCGGCCGGGCCGTCGCCGTGGCGACCATCGCGCGCACCGAGGGCTCGACCCCTCAGAAGGTAGGCGCTGATATCCTCGTTACGGCCGAGGGAGAGGCCGTGGGCACCGTCGGCGGAGGCAGCCTGGAAGCCGAGGTCTGCCAGCGGGCCCGCGCACTGCTGGAGTGCGGCGGCGCCGAAATCGCCGCCTTCGGCCTGACCGAAGAGGACGGCGGGACGATGGTGTGCGGCGGACGCGCGACGTTTCTCATCGAGGCGATACCCTTCGGAGCGCTGCCCCTTTACGAGAGACTTCTCGTGGCCCTCGAAGCGAAGGAGCCCGCCGTGCTGGCCAGGGCCGTCGACGGACCGGCGGGCATCGTCACGCGTGAGAGCAGAAAAACGCTGGCCCTGGCTACCGGCGAGACCATCTTCCTGGGCGAGGAGCAGCCGGATGCCAGCGTCCGGTCAATCATTCAAGCGGCGCTGGCAGACGGTCAGCCGAGGCTGGTTGAGCTTCCGGCTGGCCCCCCTCCCGAGGAGCGGCCCAAGGTGATCTTCGTCGAGCCCTTCCTTCCGAGGCCGACGTTGCTGGTCGTGGGCGCAGGCCACGTTGGCCAGGCGATCAGTCGCCTGGCCAAGTGGCTGGACTTCGAGGTGGTTGTCCTGGACAACCGGCCGCAGTACGTCACTGCCGAGCGCTTCCCTGACGCCGATACGCTGATCGTGGACGAGTTCGTGCCCGGCCTCCAGGCTTTCCCTGTTACGCCGTCGACTTACGTCGTGCTGGTGACCCGCGGCCACGATTGGGATGAGGCCTGCCTGAAGGCGGCCCTTGGCACGCCGGCCTCCTATGTCGGTATGATCGGCAGCCGGAGCCGGGTGGCCGTCGTACTCGGACGGCTGCGCGAGGCCGGGCTCGGCGACGAGCAACTGGCCAAGGCCCGCACACCCATCGGGCTGGACATCGGCGCCGTGACCGTGGAGGAAATCGCCCTGAGCATCCTGGCCGAGATCACCGCCGTCCGGCGCGGGGGACATCAAGCGGCACCCAGAAGGTGACTGCTCGGCCCGATGATGGCCGCATCGGCGTGACTTCAACTGAACAGGACAGGGGCCTGACACGATATCCTGTATCAGGCCCCTGTCGCGCTACCGGCCGGTAGCTAGTTCATTGAGAGGCAGGTGCCGTGCCGACCGGCAACTGCGGTGGCGGATACTGCGTGCCGATGTTGGAGATGCCGTAAGCGATATCGCCATCCCAGTCGTTCACCACCTGGATGTACACCGTGTAGGACTTGAAAGCACTGGTGCGCCAGAACTTCATCCCATGGTCCATTCCATCCGCCGGTTTCGTGCCGATGCCGATCATCTCAAAGACAGGGCCGTTGGGAGTGTTCCGGAAAGCCCACACCTTGAAAAGAACGTGGGCGTCGGTCTCGCCGCTGGCCGGACTGTAGTTCAAGTCGATGCCCACAGGGATGTTAAAGTCGGGCACGTTGTCCACATACCAAACGCTGCTTCGAGCCGGCAACAGGCCCGTCTTTGTCCCGCCGAGCGGAATGGCATCGTCGGCTTTCTTTCCCCGCGTATCGACGGGGGTCGGCGTCGCGCTCGGCGTCCCACCTGCTGGTGGGACCCCACCAGGGGGGATAAGGGTCGGCTGAGCCGCCGGCGGCGGCGCGACCGGCCCACCCACGTTCACCTGCAAGCCGGGGGGAGGGAAAATACTCCCGGTTTGCGCCAGGGTAAAGTCCACCCTGTCCATTGAATCGCTGCGGATCAGAACATAATAGCGGGTGCCCTTGTTACCGGCTGCCCGCCAGTACCTTACACCCGTCCCCTGGCCTCCGGGAGGCGTACCCTGGGCTATCTCGGCAGGCTCGATCCCCTTGAAGGTCTTCACCGGCCCATAGATGTGCATCGTCACCAGGTCGTTGGTTTCGACCGTGGCCGGGAACCAGTTCAGCGTGAAAGCTACGG
>JAMCWG010000128.1:16897-26272 GCA_023475235.1 Chloroflexota bacterium | reverse complement strand
CCGGGTTTCTCGAAGTACGTGATTTCGGCCATTTCTGATCTCCTTGGACAGTTTGTTGCCTGTTTTGAACCACAGGAAGTGGGCCGCCCGGGCAGGGCGCCATTTATGGTGGCGCCCCTTGCATGCGATGGTTGCGACCCTTCTCTGGCAATTGGTCGCAACCATGGTCGGGCTTGACCCGACCATTGGGCGCCACCTCGCCTCGGCGAGTCGCCTTTGGCGACATGGTCGCATCGAGCGACCATTGCCCGCCGACCATCGGCAGGAATATCGAGAGCTCGTCGCCATCCCGGAGCTGGATATTGCCTTGCTCCGCGAAATGGACGACCCTTACATTATGGAAGATCGTGTAATTGGCGTCGAGGGCGTCCGCCGGCTGTCTCAGGTCGGCGGCAATCGCCGGGCACTGCCGCGCCAGCTCGTCCAGCACCTGGGCCAGCGAGGCATGCTCCACCGGCAGGACAAGCCGGACCTGCCGCGCCCCCGCCTTCGAGCGCAGCGGCTCGCTCAGTCTAACGGTTACTGTCACGTTCTATGCTCCATCCTCGGGCAGGAGAGGCGCCGAGCGATGCCCGTTGCCCGACCCCGCCGGAGGGCGACTATGCGCCAGAGGCGCACCTCGCCACGGCGAGTCGCTCGCCAAGATGCCTGCGGCACTCTCGCCGTGGCGAGGAGTCGCCTCGGACACCAACTGGTCACAGAGGACGGAGTGTCGCCTGCGGCGACCAGGCTGGCGACCTTCGGAGACCGCCTCCGGCGGGCAGGTCGCCTTCGGCAGACGACTCGCCTATGGCGAGGGATAGGGATGAGGGTGAGATAGGCCCTCACCCTAACACTGTCCTGGAAGGAGAGGCGGTAGGGGCGCACGGCCGTGCGCCCCTACCGGACGCAGAGGCTATCCCTCACCCTGGCCCTCTCCCAGAGGGAGAGGGAAATCGTTCCCCCTCTCCGTTAACGGAGAGGGGGACAGGGGGTGAGGTAGCCCTCATCCTGCTCTGGCTGGCCCTGCCGGTGGCCGGCACCTACCTCCTGTGGATGTGGCGGCCCCTCTATGACCCCATCGTCAATCCCCGCTTCGCCCTTCCGGCGGCACCCGCTTTCTATATGTGGCTGGCCTTGGGCATCACCGGCCTGGGGAGGATGCTCCACTACTTGCGGGCCCGGCTGCTGCCCCCCTGAAGCCTGACGCGATCGGCGTACCCGATCGTGGCTGGCGTGGCCGGCCTGGCGCTCCTGTTCTTCACCAGCCGTTCCCTGGCGGCGTACTACTTCGAGCCGAAGTATGCCCGCGACGACTATCGCGGCCTGGCCTATTATATCGAGAGGACGGCCCAGTCCGGCGACGCCATAGTCCTGAGTGCGCCCGGCCAGGCGGAGGTATTCGGGTATTACTACAGCCGCCGGCCACAGCGTGCGGACGCGGTCTACCCCCTACCGCGCCAGCGGCCTATCGACGCGGCGCAGACCGTGGACGAGCTGGGCAAGCTGGCCCGCAGCCACCGGCGCGTGTGGCTCGTGCTGTGGGCGGATGATGAGAGCGATCCAAACGGGGTAATCGAGGGCTGGCTGCGCGACAACGGCAGCCTGGTCGACGAAAAGGAGTTCGGCACGGTGCGGGTCGAGCTGTATCGGGTGACAGGCGGCGGGTGAGACGCCGGTGAGACGGGCTGCCATACTTCTGCTGACCCTGGCTCGCCAGTCGCCAGACCCGCCCTGTTCACCAGTCCTCCCACAGGGCGACCCTGGCGGGAGTCGCCTTTCGGGACGGTTGTTGCTGATGGCGAGTCTGGCGACCGCGCTGGGAGTGCGCGCGTGGGGATTGGATGCCCAGAGCCTGTGGTACGACGAGGGCATCAGCGTCGCCCTGGCGCAGCGGGACCTGCTTACCATTGCCCGCAGCGCCGCGGCCGACATCCACCCGCCCCTTTACTACTACCTCCTCCACCTGTGGGTGCCGCTGGCCGGCAACAGCGAGTACGCCGTCCGCTGGCTGTCCGTCGCCTTGGGGACACTGCTGGTGCCGCTGGTCTATCGTATCGGTCGCCGGCTCCACGGTGTCGAGGCCGGCCTGCTGGGCGCCCTGTTCGTGGCCCTCAACCCAATCCTGGTCTACTACTCCCAGGAAGCCCGCATGTACATCTTGATGACTGTCCTGGGGGCCGCGGCGACGTACCTGGCCCTGCGCGTGCTCCACGATGCCCGGCCATCGGGGCGCCTGTGGCTCGCCTATACTCTGGTCGCCGTCCTTACCGCTTACTCGCACTACTACGGCCTCACGGTGCTGCTGGCGCTGAGCGGCTACGCCGCAGTCGTGATCGCTCTTCGCAAGGGGCGGCGCGCCGTGCCGTGGCTGGCGGCCAATGGCGTGGTCGTGCTCGCGTTCCTGCCCTGGGTGCGGCTATCGTGGGACCAGTTGCGGGGGTGGCCGGCCATCAGCCAACCGCTGGACGCGCCGGCGCTGATCAACAAAGTCTACCTCGCCTTCTCGTTCGGCTTCGCGCCCCCAACGGATGCCTGGCCTTCGATAGTCCTGGCAGCACTGCTTGCGGGCGCGCTCTTCCTCGCGGCGTCCAATGCCCGCAGCATTATTCACCTTTCCCTTCCGGATGGAGATGAGCGCGCAGCGCCGCCGCGCGTAGGGGCGCACGGCCGTGCGCCCCTACCGGATGCAGAGAGTGTCCCTCACCCTGACCCTCTCCCAAGGGGAGAGGGGACACCGCGCCTCACTTCCCCTCGGCTGGGCGTGCTGCTGGCGGGCCTGCTGGCGGCTATGCCGGTGCTGGCCCTGTACCTGGCCTCCCTTCAGCGCCCGATGTACAACCCGAAGTTCCTGCTGGCGGCCCTGCCCGGCTATCTGCTGCTGCTGGCACTGGGCGCAGCGGGCTGGATGCGCCTGCTCGGCTGGCTGTTGCGTAAGATTGCCGGGATCGACGGACGTCTTCTGTCAGTGGCCGCGGCTTCGGTCGGTGTGGCAGCCGCCGTAGGTGTAGCGCTGCCGGCGGCCCAGGCGGTGGTGGCCCAGGCGACCGATCCCCGCCTGGCGCGCGACGATTATCGCGGCATCGTCCGCTACATCGACGCCTCGTGGCGGGAGGGCGATGCGATACTGCTGAACGCTCCCGGCCAGGTGGAGATCTTCGCCTACTATCACCCGGACCTGAGCGCCGTCTACCCCCTGCCCCAGGAGCGCCCGCCGGACGAGGCCAGGACCGTCGCCGCCCTGCAGCAGATGAGCTCCCGGCACAGGCGCATCTGGGCCGTCCTCTGGGCCGCCCAGCAGGCCGACCCGCAGGGCATCGTGGAGCATTGGCTGGATGCCAACGCCTACAAGAGCCTGGGCCGCTGGTACGGCGGTGTGCGCCTGGCCCTTTACACCGTGCCCGGTGCGGAGGCCAGGGCGTTGCAGCCCCTCGACCAGCGGCTTGGCGACGACATAACGCTGGTCGGCTATTCGCTCGAGAGCGACCGGGTGCAGCCCGGCGAGGTGCTCGGCGTGAACCTGTACTGGCGCACCGAGGCGCCCATCGCGGAGCGGTACAAGGTGTTCGTTCAGTTGCTGGATCCCCAGGAGTACCTGTGGGGACAGCACGACAGCGAGCCGGCGGGTGGCTCTCGTCCCACGCTGTCATGGCAGCCTGGAGAGCAGGTGGCCGACCGCCACGGCCTCCTGGTGCCGCCGGGGACGCCACCGGGCCGCTACGATCTGATCGCCGGCCTCTATCACCCTGCCACCGGCCAGCGCCTGAGCGTGGCCTCCGACCCTTACCACAACCGCGTCTACCTCGGAAGCGTGGTCGTGGAGCGGCCGGCCATCCCCCCGACCATCGAGATGCTGCATCCTCAGCACACCACGGGCCTCCCCATCGGCGCGGACCTGGTGCTGCTGGGGTACGACCTGTTCCGCTACGGCACCGACAGCGCGGAGCTCCACGCGGGCGAGCCTATCCTCCTCAATCTGTACTGGCAGGCCAGGCGGTCGCCGGCCGCCGACTACGATCTGGAGCTTATTCTGAAGGATGCCCAGGGAAGGCCGTTCCAGCCGTGGCGGGGCCAGCCCACCAACGGCAACTATCCCACCAGCCGTTGGCAAGTGGGTGAAGTGGTGCGCGACCAGCACCGGCTAGAAGCAAATATGCCGGGGGAGTACACTATCGCCGTGAGCATAAAGCGCGGCGAGGCCGTGCTGGGTGCGGTGGAAATCGGCAAGATGGTGGTGCACTAAGGTGCGAGACAAGCTCAAGGCGTCGGTGATCGTCACCGTGTACAACGAGGCCCAGAGCATCGAGGCCCTGCTGCGCTCTCTCCTGGACCAGACGCGCCCGCCCGACGAGATTGTGGTGGTGGACGGCGGCTCCACCGACGGCACCCTGGACCTGCTGCGGGGCTTTTCGGCGCCGCGCCTGGTGGTGCGCGAGGCGCCGGGGGCCAATATCTCCCAGGGCCGCAATCTGGCGATCAAGGCGGCCAGCCACGACATCATCGCCTGCACCGACGCCGGCGTGCGCCTGGAGCCGGACTGGCTGGCGCAGCTTACGGCGCCCTTTGCCTCCCAGTCACCGCCGGATGTGGTCTGCGGCTTCTTCGCTCCCGATCCGCAGAGCGCCTTCGAGCGGGCGATGGGCGCCTCGGTGCGCCGGAGTGGGGAGATGCGGACCCGGCGCGCTTTCTGCCGTCCAGCCGCTCGGTGGCCTTCACGAAGGACGCCTGGCAACGGGCCGGCGGCTATCCCGAGTGGCTGGACTATTGCGAGGACGTGGTCTTCGATCTGCAGCTACGCCGGGCCGGCCTGCGCTTCGGCCACGCTCCCCAGGCCCTGGCCCGCTTCCGGCCGCGCTCGACCCTGCGGGCCTTCGTCCGGCAGTATTACCAGTATGCCAGAGGCGACGGCAAGGCCGACCTGTACCTCAAACGCCATTTGATACGTTACGCTACCTACACGCTGGCCCCAATTGCTCTAATCGCCGGGTTCTGGTATAACCTCATATGGTTAGGGCTGTTGCTGGCCGCGGCGGCTTACCTCTACGGCCCCTACCGTCAGCTCTCCCGCTGGCTGGGAGGGCTGTCCCTGGCCGACAAGCTGCTAGCAGCGCTCTGGGTGCCAGTCATCCGCCTGGTGGGCGACGCGGCCAAAATGGCCGGTTATCCGGTGGGCTACCGGTGGCGACGGCGTCACCGGCCCCCAGCTTGGAACAGACAAAGTGCTTGAGCCATCGCTCGACCTTTCGATCGTCATAGTGAGCTATAACGTGCGGGACTTGCTCCGGCGGTGCCTGCAGTCGACATTCGAGGGCCTCGCAGACCTGTCGTGCGAGGTGTACGTGGTGGACAACGCTTCGTCTGACGGCAGCGTGGAGATGGTGCGAGAGGAGTTCCCGCAAGTCAACCTCATCGCCAGCGCTACCAACGGCGGCTATGCCTACGCCAACAACCTGGCGCTGCGCCGTATCCTGCAAGGGCCGGGCCCGCTGCCGCGCTACGTCCTGCTGCTTAACCCTGACACCTACCTGCCCCCAACCGCCCTGCCCGGGATGGTGCGTTTCATGGACGCCCATCCCGAAGCGGGCGCGGCCGGCCCGCGGCTGGTGCGGCCCAGCGGCGAGCTCGATCTGGCCTGCCGCCGCTCCTTTCCCACACCGGAGGTCTCGTGCTATCGGATGCTCGGCCTCAGCCGGATGTTTCCGCGGAGTCGCCGCTTCGGCCGCTATAATCTCACCTACCTCGATCCTTACGCCGTGGTCGAGGTCGACTCCGTGGTGGGCGCCTTCATGCTGGTCCGTGGACGGCTGTTGTCCGAGGTGGGCCTGCTGGACGAAGCTTTCTTCATGTACGGGGAGGACCTGGACTGGGCGTTGCGTATCAAGCAGGCGGGCTGGAAGGTACTGTATAATGGGGACGTCGAAGTAGTCCATCATAAGGGAGAGAGCAGCCGCCAGGAGAGACGACGGGCGCGCACCGAGTTCTACCGGGCGATGCTCATCTTCTATCGTAAGCACTACCAACGTACCACCCGGTTCCCCCTGAGCTGGATGGTCGTGGGCGGCATTCATCTGCGCGCCGGCTGGGAGAAGCTGGCACTGGCTTTCGGCGGGCGGCGCGCCCGCCGCGAGGTGTCCGATGCGTAAGATGGGCCCTTTCTACTACTCGCTGGTCCTGGTCTTGGGCGATATAGCGATGGTTGCCCTCGCCTATCTCGTCGGGTACTACGTGCGCTTTCGCTCCGGCTGGCTCCCCGTCACCCAGAGTCAGCCCCTGGAGCTTTACCTGATCCTGCTCACGACGCAGGCCGTGCTCACCCCACCCATCTTCGCTATGCAGGGGCTGTATCGCGCCCGGCGCAGCGTCTCCTGGACAGACGAGATCTCCGCCATCTTTGCCGGTGTTTCTATGGCGACCGTTCTGGTAACGGCCATCACCAGCCTTGGGATGCGCGATTTCGACTTCTCGCGGCCGCTGCTCGCGCTGACCTGGGCGCTGACCATAATGTTTGTGGTTATGGTACGCTTCGTCGCCCACCACACTAACAGCCTGTTGCGCTCGCTGGGGATCGGCGAGGACCGCGTGCTGGTGGTGGGCACCGACGACACCGCCCGGTTGGTGCTAGAGAAGATGCGCAGCTCCCCCGGCCTGGGATGCCGGCCTATCGGCGTTTTGTCCGCCACGGAGACCGGCGGCAATTTCCACGGCGTTCCGGTCCTGGGGGGCGTGCCTGAGCTAGGCGCCGTAATCAAATCGTACGCCGTGGACGAGGTCATCATCGCCATCCCCACGCTGTCCAGCTCCCAGTTGTTGGAGCTGGTGAACCAGTGCCACGGTGCGCGCGTCAGCATCAAGGTCTTCCCCGATATGTTCCAGATAATGGCCTCGGCCGTGAACATCGGAGACCTGAACGGCCTGCCTCTGGTTACGGTGCGAGACGTCGCGCTGCGGGGGTGGAACCTGTTGTTGAAGCGGGCCATGGACTTGTCCATCGGCGCTGCCTTGCTGGTCCTGCTCTCGCCCTTCATGATGCTGATTGCGCTTATCGTGAAAGTGACCTCGCCCCACGGTCCGGTGTTCTTCACCCAGGAGCGGGTCGGACTGGACAACAAGCCCTTTCAGACGCTGAAGTTCCGGACCATGCGGCCGGATGCCGAGAAGGAGACGGGACCGGTGTGGGCCCGGGCGGGCGACTCGCGCACCACCTTCGTCGGTCGCTTCTTGCGGCGGTTCTCTATGGACGAGCTGCCCCAGCTCATCAACGTTATCATAGGCGAGATGAGCCTGGTCGGCCCGCGGCCCGAGCGGCCTTACTTCGTGCAGCAGTTCCAGACCCGTGTCCCCCGCTACCTGGAACGCCACAATGAGAAAGCGGGCCTCACCGGCTGGGCTCAAGTGAACGGGCTGCGGGGCGATACTTCAATTGAGGAACGGACCGCCTATGATCTCTGGTACGTGGAGAACTGGACGGTCTGGCTGGACATAAAGATATTGCTCCGCACCTTCCTGGTGGTGTTGCGGGGCGACAATGCTTACTAGGTCGTACTATCTGGCCGTCGTGCTCCTGCTGGCGGCGCTGCTGCCAGCCGTGCCCGGCTTCGTCGCCGGCGACGTGGGGGTGGCTTTCGCCGCACCGGCGACGGCCTCCCCGCGCGCTCCTCAGACGGTCCCCAGCTCGACGCCGGAGGTCGTGGCGTCATCCACGAGCGCCCCGCAGGCTCCTTCGCCCACAGAGGAGCCTCCTCCCACCGAAGAGCCGCCGGCTACAGACACGCCCGCTCCCGTGACGCCCACCAGGGTCAGGGGGATGGCAATCGCCACCTCCACCGGTGGGCCGACCGTAGTCCGCGAATCGCGCACGCCTACGCCGACACAGACCCGCTTTGCGGCCACGGCCGTACGGCAGGCTACGCAGACCCCCAGTCCCTCTCCCATAGCCCGGAACCGAGAGCCGTTCGGGGCCTTCATCCCAGCCTACATTTCGGTAACGCCTGCCGAGGATGACGAGTCTGCCAGTCCATTGCCTTCATTGCGGGGAAGGGTGCTTAATCGGAACAAGGTTGGGGTCAGCGGCCTGACGGTAGGCGTCTGGAATGACAGCCTCACCAGGACGAACCGCACCGGCAAGGATGGCGAGTACAGATTCGTCGGGCTGCCGTCAGGCCTGTACAACATACAGGTCGAAGAGCACCCGGGCCGGGCCGCGGAGAACATTCAGCTCGAGCCAAGCTCGGTAACGGTGATCGAATTCGTGGAGAGCACAGCCGGCACCGATGCCGCGCCGCCACCGGTGCCGGGCAGCCAGACCCAGGCGAGCCCGCCAGCGGGCCTCGAGGGGGGGCCGGGTGCGGCGGAGCCTGAGGATACCCCGGCGCCAACCGGCGTTGCCGCGTCCTCGCGGCAGATGGTGGCCACGCGGCGCACGCCGGTGAGCGCCATAGACAGCCTGCTCAACGACTTGCCGTTCAGCTTCAACCCCGATCCCTGGATCGAGGACCTGCTGCTGGGTGCGGCAGCAGCCTACGCTATGCTGCTGGCAGGCCTGGCCTATGCCACCATCAGGCGGCGGAGATGATCGGAGCGGTCATCGTAGGGCTGGGAAACCCCGGCCGGCAATACGCCAACAGCCGCCACAACGTAGGCTTCCGCTGCGTCGACGTCCTAGCCCGAGCCCACGGCCTGACCTTCAGCCAACGTTACGCTCACTCGCTGGTGGCCCACGGCAGCATTCTGGGCGTGGAGGTGGTCCTAGCCAAGCCGCGCACCTTTATGAACCTGAGCGGGGACGCCGTCCTGGGCCTCCTGGCCCGCCACCGGGTGAAGCCGTCAAGCCTGGTCGTCGTCTATGACGATATGGACCTGCCGTTGGGCAAGATACGCCTGCGGCCCGGCGGCAGCGCGGGTGGCCACAAGGGGATGCTTTCCATCATCGATCGCCTGGGCACCCAGGAGTTTCCCCGGCTGCGCATCGGCATCGGCCGTCCCACGGCGCGCGCCGGCCTGGCCAGCCCGGAGGAGGGCCACGCCGTTCAGCACGTCCTGGGTAGCTTCCGGCCGGAGGAGCTGCCGGAGCTGGAGGAGGTCCTGCAGCGTGCCGTCGCTGCCCTAGAGTGTGTCCTCCGCGGGGGTCTCGTCGTCGCCATGAGCCTCTTCAACGGCTGACGCTGCCTCCAGGTCGTCGTACTTGCTCCTGAGCAGCGCTGTAACGACGAGGCCGACGATAGCCAACACGGCTACACCAGCCACAGTGATCCACAGGTCCGTGAAATCGGCGCCGCCCTGGTCGTTTTTCCTCTGGGGGGCGCTGGCCCTCATCATCTCGTTCATCATAAGGACGATCATCGAGGTCTTCGGCACGGTGCCGCTTTTCCAGGCGCTTACCGGCCTGCCCGAGACGCC
>JAMCWG010000128.1:0-16887 GCA_023475235.1 Chloroflexota bacterium | reverse complement strand
AGGGCCGTGACATCGGCGCCGCGCAGGGCTTGAATCACCCAGACGGGCATGCCTTCCACCAGCGTCGCATAGACGAGGGCCGCCCAGAAATAGCGCCATGCTCCGGAGCGATAGGCGTAGATGATCAGCGCCGCCGCGGTGATGTTGCCGACGATGGCCCCGATGCGCTCCACAAACTGAGGGGGGAAGGCCAGCCAGAAGTTATCGGCGAGCGACTGCATTTGCAGCAGTTGATCCACCGGCGTGAGCTCCGGCGAAACTATGGCTCTCAGGGCCGTGAACGCGCCGCTGATGCCCAGGATCAATGACCAGATGGCGCCAAAGCCGATGCCGTAGGCCACGGCCTGCTGCCAGTTGGCGCGGCCGACCCCGGATACGCGCACGAACAAGAGCATGAGGCCGGTGTCGAACACGCTGACGAGCATGGCCAGGTACAGCAGGTACAGCAGATTGGCGGGCGTCTCGGGCAGGCCGGTAAGCGCCTGGAAAAGCGGCACCGTGCCGAAGACCTCGATGATCGTCCTTATGATGAACGAGATGATGAGGGCCAGCGCCCCCCAGAGGAAAAACGACCAGGGCGGCCGCTCGGTGATCTTCCAGCCCAGGACGAACACCAGGGCCAGCAGGATCATCGACAAGCCGGGCACCAAGAGAATGGGACTAACCTCAATCTCGGGCACGAGGCCAACCTCCTAGCGTGTGTGGTGGGCCGGCGCGAAGGCCGGCCCACGCGCAAGTAAATGGGCCCTATTCCTGGGCCTCGGGATGGAGAGGCGCGCGCCCAGAGGGGTCCGGGCGGTGCACCATATCGATGCCTGCCAGCTCGCCGATGACGATCTCCGCCGTAGACATGACCGTCATCTCTTCCAAATGCCCGCCCAGGGCCGACGCCTCGGGCCCCCGGGCTGCCGAGGAGATACAGGCGTGAACATGGGCGACCGCCGTGCCAGCCTCATGGAAGGAGATGTTGCCGCCCAGGCTCACCAGCTCGGCGGGATCGTCCACCCTCAGGAAGGAGCGGTTGCCTGCCGGAGGGCCGCCGTCTTTAAAGGAAGCGGGGGGGTTACGCAGCACCACGTGGTTTGTGTTCGCCACGCAGCTCAGGATGATACCGGACCGGATGCCATGCTTGCGGGCCAGATCGAGAATGGCTGGGATAAGGTCGGTGCCGGGGGTAAGGCGGGCCGCCACTACTCTTCCGATGGCGCCAGCCGCGCTGACGACCGCTTCGCTCACATGCTCCTCCTTGGGAACTATCGTCGGGGAATTACCACAGCGACTATACCAGCGGGCCGACGTCGTGTCAAACACGTCGGCCCAAGACGGCCGGGTTGGGGCTGCTTGTCTGTGTTATATTTATTATGGGAGCGCTGGCCTGGAACCAGACCGGCCCAATTGCTTCTCGGAAGCAGGCTAACAGGAGGAGCGGATGGCAGATATCAAGACCAAGCAGCCCGACCTGACCGGGCAGCGGGAGGCCCGGGCCCGCGCTATTGCGGCAGCGGGCGGGATCGAAGAGGCCCTCGCTTCGGGCGCCCTGCCCAGGCGCATCGACGCGACACTTTCCGAGATCATCGTGCTGGGGCTGCTGCGCCAGCAGGTGAGGGTCTTCTTCACCGTCTTTGGGCACGGCTCGACGGAGGTTGGCGAGGTCCTGCGCGTCTACCAGCGGGCCGGGCTGGTGCGCGTTTGCGGCATCCGCAGCGAGATCGAGGGGTCCCACGCCGCGGCGGCCATGCGTTGGGTCACGGGCGAGAGGGCGGCGGTCGTCACCTCCATCGGCCCCGGCGCCCTGCAGGCCCTGGCCGCTTCTATCGCTCCCGCTTCCGATGGGATCGGCGTATGGTATCTGTTCGGCGACGAGACGACCGAGGACGAAGGCCCGAATATGCAGCAGATACCCAAGCACGAGCAGCACCCGTTCCTCCGGCTCTGCGCCGCAATGGGGGAGGCGTACGTCCTGCACACGCCGCTGGCCGTATCGACGGCCCTCCGGCGGGGGATGACGGCCGTCAATCACCCGCATCGCGCCGGTCCGTTCTATCTGTTGATGCCGATGAACACCCAGCCGGCCCGGCTGGCCGGCTTCAATCTGGATGAGCTGCCGGACGGCAGGGTGCCGCGGATGGGCGCAGCGGCAGACGACGGCGCTTACGAGCAGGCTGCCGACCTGTTGCTGAGTGCCCGGCGCGTGGTGGTGAAGGTCGGCGGCGGCAGTAGAGGCGCGGGACCGGAGTTGCTGCAGCTCCTGGACCTGGTGGACGGCGTGGTGGTGACGAATCCCATCGTATCCGGCGTGGTCCCCTATGCCCATTTCCGCAACATGAGCGTCGGCGGCTCCAAGGGCTCGCTGTGCGGCAACTACGCCATGGAGAACGCCGACCTCCTGGTGGCCGTCGGAATGCGCTTCGTCTGCCAGTCGGACTGCTCGCGCACCGGCTTTCCTAACGTGGAGCACGTGGTCAACATCAACACCGACGAAGCGGCGGCCACGCACTACAACAGGACCATCGCCCTGCTCGGCGATGCGGCTCCGACGCTGCGCCACTTGAACGCCGTCCTCAAGCAGCGCGGCGGCAAGATAGGGGCCACACCTTCCCCCTGGCTGGTGGACTGCACCCGCCAGCGCCAGGCATGGCAGGACTTCAAGGCAGCACGGTTCAATTCCCCTACCCTCTATGACGAGGCGTGGGGCGGCGAAGTCCTGACCCAACCGGCGGCCATCAAGATCGCCACCGACTGGGCCAGGGCCAGGGATGCAGTGTGCTTCTTCGACGCGGGCGATGTCCAGGCCAACGGCTTCCAGATCGTGGAGGACGACCGCCTGGGACGCACCTTCACCGAGACGGGCGCCAGCTACATGGGCTTCGCCGCCTCGGCCCTCCTGGCCACGGCCGCCGCCGAGCGGCCATTCTATGCCGTGGCCTTCAGCGGCGACGGCTCGTTCACCATGAGCCCCCAGGTGCTGATCGACGGCGTCCAGCACGGCGCCCGCGGGTGCATCCTCCTGCTGGACAACCGGCGAATGGGCGCTATCTCGGGTCTGCAGCAAGCGCAGTACGGCACCGACTTCGCCACGAGCGATGCGGTCCGGGTGGACTATCTGGCCTGGGCCGGGGCCATCAAAGGCGTCCAGGCCATAGACGGCGGGCGTTCCCCGGACGCGCTGGTCGCCGCCCTGGACCGGGCCGGGAGCTACGACGGCCTGTCCCTGGTGCATGTGCCCGTGTACTACGGCCCCAATGAGCTAGGGGGGATGGGCGTGTTCGGCCGCTGGAACGTGGGCAACTGGTGCGAGGAGGCCCAGGCGCTACGACACGAGATCGGTCTGTGACGATGGGCAGCGAGTGGACTTTGGCGCAATGCCAGAGTGAGCGGCTGACGCCGGAGCCGGAGGGGAGAAGCTTATGCGACCAGAGAAGATAAAGGTCGGGATTGTCGGGCTGGGGCTGGTATCGGCCTCGCACTACAAGGGATACGCGGGCCACCCGGGCGCCGAGGTGACCGCGGTCTGCGACCTGGAGGGGGAACGGGCCGAGCGCTTCGCCTCCGCATTCGGCATCCCGCAGGTCTACACCTCGTACGACGAGATGCTGGAGAAGGCGCATATCGACGTGGTAGACATCGCCACGCCCACCTTCCTGCACGTCCCGATGACCGTGAAAGCGGCCAGGGCGGGCAAGCACATCCACTGCGAGAAGCCGTTCTGCCGCAGCGTCGGCGAGGGCCTGACGGCTTGCCAGGCGGTACGGGAGAGCGGGGTGAAGCTCGTGGTCAGCGAATCCTACGTCTTCATCACGTCCCGCATGAAGGCGCGCCAGTTGATCGAGGCCGGCGAGATCGGGCGTCCCCTGCAAGTGCGCCAGCGCCTCGGCCCCTGGATAGAGCGGGAAAGGCCGGTGGCGCACATCCGCCCGGCTGAGCGCACCTGGCGCCTCGATGCCGAGAAGTCCGGCGGCGGCGAGTATCCCTGGATTTTCGACCACGTCGTGCATTTCTTCGCCACGGCAGAGTATCTGATGCCGGGCGAGGTGGTCAGCGAAGTGTACGCGGTCACGTCTACCGTTCACGGCACGGCCCGCGCCGGGGCGCGCCACGACCCATACTCCACGGCAGCGATCGATATCCCCATCTACACGTGGAAGTACGAAAACCCGGATTGCCAGGGCCTGTGGGCGCGGGCAGAGCGGCTCAACGGCAAGTATGATTACATGCGCGGCTTCTCCACCACCATCATCGGCGACAGGGGCGTGATCGAGGTTCTCGGCGAGGGCGGGCACAACCTGCTGTGGGATGGACGGCAGCAGCACCTCATCCTGCACCGTGAGAGCAAGGAGCCCGTCTGCTTCCGCTTCGACGAGGGCGGCGACGATGTTTGGGACTCGGACATCTGCTACTACAGCCAGGGGCATATCAGCTCGACGCGCCACCTGATCGACTGCATCCGGCAGGATACGCAGCCGCGCTACTCCGGCGAAGACGGCGTCCACGCCGTGCAATGCGCCCTGGCCGTCATTCTCTCTGCCCAGAGAGGGCGGCCCGTGCGAATAGGCGAGGTCGACCCCGACTATACGGCGTACGCTAAGTAAGGTCCCGGCGCTCCCCCGGCAGCGAGAAGCTACGGCGGGATGCGCCGACGCGGCCCGGCTCACCTGGCCGGCTGGTCGTAGTTGCCTTCCAGCAACCCGGCCCGCGCCAGCACCCTCCAGAATGCCCGGTCGGCATAGTGTACGATCGTGTTCTCCAGGCTGCGGATGACCAGCTCGCCCTCGCCGGAGTGCCCTCCCGCGGCGTGGGCCACCGCCTCGGGCAGCCCGGCTGTCAGGGCGATGTGCGCTCCATATACAGGATGACGAAGGGCCGGGTAACCCGATGCCGCCGGGTTCGCCCGCCACCGGGCCTGGTTCGCCGGACTGAACTCGAAGGGCTTCCCCAGATCGTGGCACAGGGCGCAGGCCAGCAGAAGGTCGCGGTCCACCCCGATGGGACCCACGGCCTGCTCCAGGCCGTCGGCAATGCCGAGGGCAACGCGGGCCACGCCGCGGAGGTGGTCGGCCTGTGTCCCATGCTTCAAGGGCGGGCTGTCGGGGTTGCCGGACGGCCGGATCTCCTCGATCCGTGTGAACTCGGACTGTGACAGGGCCAGGGCCCACGCCTCGACCACCTTCTCCCGCAGCCCGGCATCTTTTATCTGCCCTAGCTCGGGCAGGCTGCGTCGCAGGCCATCTCGCAGTGCATCCAGGTCGGCCATACTCTCACCCCTTTCCCCGGTCCTCGGGCATCTCGCGTGCCGTACCCGCTGGACGGGACGTGACATCGCATCAGTTCGTGAAGCCGGAGGCAAGTACAGCACACCCGCCACGATTAGTCAAGATGTGGGGAAGGGCCGAAGAATCTCGTTGCACTAAAGAAGACTGGGGCTGCGCCAGCGCACCACAAAGTAGGCGACGAGGCAGATCAGCATCCCGATGGTCGCCGCGTAATCTGCCGGCCTATACTCGACGGAGCGCAGGAACGTCCGCTGCGGACGGAAGCCGTAGCCCCTCAGCTCCATCGCCAAAGCCACCTCATTGGCGCGGCGAAGCGCTCGCAGACAGAACGGCAGCATAACGGGGACCATATTGAGGGCTCGACGCATCGAGCCTTGCAGTTCCATCCCCCGTGCTTCCTGCGCGGCGAGGATGTTCCCCAGCTCCTCCTCAAGAACGGGGAAGAAGCGAAGGGTGAGCCCGATCAACATAGCGTACCTGTAGGGCAGCCTTGCCTTCACCAGGACCAGGGACAGGTCGGTCGGGTGGGTCCACGTGAGGAACTGCAGGAACAGCAGGATGACGCAGTACAGCCTGAGCGTCACCCGAACGGCGAGCCAGAACCCCTGGACGTGGAGGTCCGCCGGGCCCAGATGAAACGGGGTATCCTCGCCGCTGTAGAAGATGGTCTGGATGAGGACCACGCCGAGAGCCAGGGACGCGAAGACTCTGGTCACGGGTATGAAGCATTTGAGGTCGAGCCTGGCAACCCAGGATAGCGCTAGGACGAGGACGATAAACCCCGCCAGCAGGAATCCCTGGCGTGTCGCGAAGCAGAGCACCAGCATCACCCCCAGCCAGGCCATCTTTGTGCGCGGGTCGAGCCGGTGGAAGACGGTATCCTGGAAGGTGTAGGAAGTCAGTAACGGCACGGTACCCCTTTGTCAGTCACGATAGTGGGTGTTCCCGGGGCCTTGCGAGCCCCGGGAAGCGGCGAGCCGATTCGCTAGTCCAGCACGCCGGACTTGTTTACCGTATCGGCGATCAGCTTGGTCAGAACGGTCCCGCCAATGATGCTCGCAAGGGCGGTGATGCCACTGGACACAAGAATGACGCTGACCGGGAGGTCCAGAATGTAGAAGAGGCCGACGGATACCAGGGCGTTGCCGACCAGGTTGGCGGCGATCTGAGCCAACAGGTGGTGGCCCCAGCTACGCATCGGCAGCTTCCAGGCAGCCAGAGAGTAGACCAGCGACCCGACGGCGTTGACGACGGGGAAGGTGGGTGCCATAGGTGACGCGCCGGTGAGGATGGCCACGATCCCCTCCATCAAGCCGGCGATGACCCCGGCCGGCTGCCGGCAGAGCAGGGTCGAGATGCCCATCACCGTAGCCCAGGTGATGCCGCCGAAGATGAGAAAGGTCCCACCGGAAAGAGTGGCGTCGGCCTTGTCGCTTACCCCCACCAAGAGGACCATCACTATACCGAAGAAGACTCCTCCCACGATGGCCTTGGTGTCGAACCGCCAGAAACCGGCAGCCCGGTACTGGCCCCTTGCTACGGCTGTCCCAATAGCTTCGCTTGTCATACCATCCTCCTTAAGCTCCTGTGATTAACTAATGCACTTGGCGACAATCCTCGACTAGCAGTCGCACCACCTCCTCTATGTCGCGGCACGTCGGCGGAAGGCCAAGCGCTTGAGCGAAATGATAGAACTGGGGAAGCTGGATACCCGCCCGCATCAGGACGTCAGAATATTTTCCGATGTCCGTCGTGGGCGTATCCAGCAGGACCCTTCCACCGGCCATTACGATCGACCTTTGCGCGTAACGAACGACCATTTCTATGTCATGCGTGATCATGATCACGGTCCCACCCCGGTCGCGAAACTCGGCCAGCAGGTCCATTATCTCGAGGGTCTCACGATAGTCCAGCCCGGTAGAGGGCTCGTCGATGACCAGCACTTCCGGGCCGTGAGCCAGGATGGAGGCTAATGCGAGGCGCTGTCTCTGGCCGCGACTCAACAGATAGGGATGGCGTTCCCTCAGGGCGAAGAGCCCCACCTTCCGCAGCGTTTCGTTCGCCAGCGTCTCAATCTGATCGGGCGGCACCTTCCTGGTCTTCAGGCCGAAGGCAACCTCATCGAAAATCGAGTTGCAGAATATCTGAAAATCAGGGTCCTGAAAAAGGTAACCGACCGTGTTAGAAATGCGGGCGGTCGGAACGCGGCCGATATCCTGTCCCTTGACGATCACTTTGCCCTGGGCCGGTCGCAAGAGCCCTATAAAATGCTTGGCGAGGGTAGTCTTTCCGGCGCCGTTGCCCCCGATGATGGCCGCGAGCTCTCCACGTTTGAAGTCGAGGTTCACGTCCTCTAGAGCCCATCTCTCCGCGCCTGGATAGCGGAAGCTCAAGGCCCGCACTTGAACGACGCACGGAGCACTGTTGCCGCACGTGCTCTGGCTGCTCTCCCCGGCCCGGTCGGACGCGCCTTCGACGTTTGCCGGACACCAGGGCCATTTCAGAGTCGTCAACCAGGAAGTACACGGGGCTTTGGTTGCCTTGCCAACGGCAGTTGACCTCACCTCCGGCCTTCGGCCACCCCTCGCCACGGCCCGCCAAAGGCGGGTCCGCCTCTGGTAGACGAGTCGTGCCCGAAGGGTATCTCGCCAAAGGCGAGTCGCCTGGGCGACCTGCGCCGGGCCGTGACGGCCCAGCGCTACGGACCTTCGGCGACCTCTCCGCGCGCGGAGAGGTCGCCACGGCGACTCGCCTCTGGCGAGGGGACAGGGGGTGAGGTAAACGCCACAAGCAGCCGGATCGACGGACTCTGAAAAGGCCCTTCCCGGACGCACAAGCGGCTTGAGGTGGCCGGCGATATCCTGGGGGGTCAGGCAAACGCGCTCCGGCGCTAACCGGCGCTTCTTCAACGAGTGATGCAGCCTGACGCCATCGGGCACGCGGATCCCATAGGAGAGAATATCTTCGTCGGCGAAGAACTCCTCCGGCGGGGCATCTCTCACGATGCGCCCTTCGTGGAGAAGGACCATGCGGGACGCGTAGGGCAGCACGTCGCCGAGGCGGTCCTCGATCAGAATGATGGTCTTGCCCTCATCCCTGTTGAGCCGGCAGATATTCTCGTATATCTGCTTGCGGCCAAGAGGATCGAGCTCTGCGGCAGGTTGGTCCAAAACAAATAGGTCGGGGTCCATCGCCAGAATGCAGCTCAAAACGATACGCTGCGTCTCGCCACCGGAAAGGGCCCCGCACATCCGCCTGCCGAAATTGCGCATCCCCACGAAGGCCAGGCTCCTGTCGACCCGGCTACGAATGTCGTCGGCATCCATACAGAGGTTTTCGGGACCGAAGGCCACATCTTCCTCGACGGTCAGATTGAAGAGCTGGTTCTCGGGCCGCTGAAGCACAAGTCCCACGAGGCCGGCGATTTCGGGCAGCCTCAATTCGGTGATGTTTCGGCCCTTTACCCTGACGAGGCCCTGATAGTCGCCGCTAACAAAATGGGGGATAACGCCCGTGAGGCAATGGCAGAGCGTCGTTTTGCCGGCCCCTGCCGGGCCGGTTATCACGACAAACTCCCCCTCGCGTACCTTCAGATTCACGTCGCGGACTGCCGGGTACGTTCCCCGCACGTACTGAAATCGGTCTATGGATGCATCCAGGATAAAGCCCAAGGGCCACCTCGATTGGACAGCGCCGAGGAGGAGGCTGGATCAGCACGCGGACGTATCGCTGACGCGGGACCGAAAAACAAAAGCCCTCGACCTCAAAGATCTGGTCGAGGGCTTCTAGGCATCAAGCGGCTTGCCATACGCCTAACCTCGAGCGTCTGGTCGAATAACCCTGGGCAGGTCTCCTGGCTTGTGGATCATCGCTTCCCCGCACCTTCCCACCTTACGGCAGTGGCACCTTGCGGGGTCGCTCCCCACTCACAGTGGCGGGCCCGCGCCGGTTTCGCACCGGCTTCCCTATTCTCCCCTTCGAGGGCACCCAGGACCTATTCTTGTTTCCACTGGGAATTCTAGCAGAGTGACCCCGATCAGTCAACAAATGTGGATTGGTGTAGAATGTCCCTGACGACAGGACACCGGCCAGAAGGCCGCTGCTTGGGCCGAGCGAGCGATCTGTGCCGGTGCCAGCAGCGGCCTTCGACGGGCGCTATGGGAGGGAAGGTAATGATTGCTGTACAACCGTTCGGCCGTACCGGCCACGATAGCACCCGCACCATCTTCGGGGCGGCTGCGCTGGGGAAGGTCAGCCAGGACGACGCGGACCGCACCCTGGAGGTGCTGCTGGCGTACGGCGTGAACCACATCGACACGGCGGCCAGCTACGGCGATTCAGAATTGCGGGTAGGGCCGTGGATGGCGCGCCATCGACGGGACTTTTTCCTGGCCACCAAGACCGGCGAGCGCACCTACCAGAGGGCCCGGGACCAGTTCCATCACTCGCTGGAGAGACTGCGGGTGGACGGCGTGGACCTGCTCCAGTTGCACAACCTGACCGACCCGGCCGAGTGGGAAACGGCGATGGGGCCGGGTGGCGCGCTGGAGGCCGCCGTCGAGGCGCGGGAGCAGGGGTTGGTGCGCTTCATCGGGGTCACCGGGCACGGCGTCCGCGCCCCGAAAATGCACCTCGCCAGCTTGAAGCGCTTCGACTTCGATTCCGTGCTGCTGCCCTTCAACTACTTGATGTCGCAGAATCCGGAGTACGCGGCCGACTTCGCCGCCCTGCTGGCCCTGTGCCGGGAGAGGAACGCGGCCGTGCAGACCATCAAAGCCATCGCCATCGGTCCTCTGGGCGACAGGCCGCGCGTTCACGCTACCTGGTACGATCCGCTGCTGGAGGACGCGGACATCGACCTGGCAGTGCGCTGGGTGCTGGGAAGGCCGGGCATCTTCCTAAACACGGCCAGCGACATCCATCTGCTGCCCAAGATACTGGAGGCCGCCAGTCGCTTCCAGTCGGCGCCGTCCGACGCAGAGATGGAGCAGATGGTGGCGAGACGGGGGATGACGCCGCTATTCACGGCCACCTCGACGCCATAGTGCAGGCCCGCTACTAGACGAGGAGGCCGCGCTGCCGGCCTCCCGCTTCCGAAAGACCGGGCGACGCCGTCGGCCTACGCCTTCATCTGCTTCTTGAGGTACTCGATCACCGAATCGTCGGGCCCCTGGTTCAACTGCTCCCAGCCGATGCCGGGCTGTGAGATGCCTTTGCGGCGCATGATGTTGACCACGGCCGGATGCTGATAGATGTCGCCGGGACGATAGGCGCTGCGCATCCCGGCCCCGGCAGTCGCCAGCTCGTCGGGAGGCGTCGCGAACTCCCGGTTCCACTGCAGCCATGCGTAGGCTAGCATCTCGTGGGCCAGGAGGTACTCGGAGGCGAAGACCAGGCCGTAGTCCGGCTCGGTCACAGGCCCCCCGTCCGGGCCGCGCATCGAGAGCACCAGCCTGCCGGAGGAGACGATCAGCCGCCGCCTGGACTCGATCTCTGGCACGTGGTTGATCTCCTCGTACATCGCGTAGAAGCTCTCTCCTGCCCCGTGGAAGACCCGGCGAGAGTCATTGCGGAGGAACCCGACGGGCAGCTTCAGGCCGGAAGTGATCTCGCCCAGCATATGAGAGCTGACGCGCGGCATGTAGACGATGTGGTCGACTTCCTCCACGAGCGACGTCACCAGCAGCGGCTCCGGCCAGTGGTGCTCGCCAACAGGAGTGGTCTCGATGACGGCGTCCCAGCCCCGCTCCTCGAAAAACACCGGCTCCGCGCCGTTTTCCTCGATAACCTGCAGCAGGCCCGCCGTCCTCGCGCACTCCCGCGACGAGCCTCTCTGCTGCGGCGGCGTCCAGTTGACGATCGGGCCGCTCTGGTCGCCCACGACGACCTTCCCCGCGCCTTTCTCCTGCAGCATGCGGATCATCAGGTGCAGCGCCCACGGGTCCGTAGTGGAGGGGTAGGGGCTGCCCGAGTTGAGCGCCAGCTTGATGAATACCCTATCCCCGCGCGACAGCCAGGAGAAGTCCGTGGCCGCCTCCACCACCTGCTGGAAGGTGTCGCCTGCGTTGACGTATCCGCCCTTGGGTATCCACGCGCTCGCCACCCGGAGATCGGATGCTGGAGTGGGAAGCGAAGTGCCACCCGCTTCTGCCGCACCGGGCAGCCGTCCAAGCTGACCGGTGCCAGCCAGTATGCCGGCTGCCCCCGCCAGCTTCAGGAAATCGCGCCTTGAGATTGAGGGTAGAGAGGTGCCCTGGTGTCCTTCTCGCGTCACAGACATCACGTCCTCCTGTCTAACGTCTTTCCGGCCGGGTCCATCCCGATGGTTAGCATACGCCCCTGTCCTAACTCGATATTAGGGTACAGCCTTCTCAAAAGCAAGGGAGGGCCGCTTGTGTTGAGTTGCGCAGATGGTTGGTCTAGAATGCCATCACCGGAATGCTCCGGCGCAGCGCATCCGGGTGGGGCAGACCCATTATGCCTGGGGCCAGGTGACGCCGAAATCTCATTCAAGGAGGTACTATATGCCGCGGACCAATCGAGCTATCGAGCTGTTGGAGCAGGGCCAGCCGATCTACTACACCGGCGCAGAGGAGCATAGCTTCGAGGGCGGCGTGAAGGCCGCACGGACCTGGGCCGATTACCTCAACTACGAGATGGAGCACGCCCCGTTTGATATCCCTGCGCTGGCCGAGTTCATGCGCGGCCTGGCCGCGGGCGGCCCCACCCGGAGCAGCCATCGCACGCCGGCCGTGATCGTCACCCTGCCGCTGGAGGGGGGCGACGAAAGCATGGTCCGGGCCAACGCCTGGATGATCAAGCAGGCGCTGGCCACGGGCGTCCACGGCATCCTCCTCTGCCACGCCGAGACGCCGGAGGCCGTCCGCGCCTTCGTCGAATCGGCGCGCTACCCCTTCCACGCCATCGGCGTCGGCCAGGGTCTGGGCGAGGGACGGCGGGGGAGCGCGGGTCAGGCGTCGGCGGCGGCCATCTGGGGCATATCGGTGGAAGAGTATCTGGAGAAGGCCGATGTGTGGCCGCTCAATCCGCGGGGCGAGATTCTGCTGGGCATCAAGATCGAGAACAAACGGGCCCTGGCCAACGCCGAGGCCAGCACGAAGGTGCCCGGCATCGGCTTCGCCGAGTGGGGGCCGGGAGATATGGGCATGTCGCTGGGCTTCCCGAACAACCACGACGAGCCCTACCCGGAGCCGATGCTGCAGGCCAGGGCACGCGTGCTGGCCGCCTGCAAGGCGGCGAACATCGCCTTCCTCAATAGCGTCAGCCCGCACAATGTGGTAGAGCGAATCCAGGAAGGGGTGATGATCGGCGCTGGCAGACAGGCACGGGAGGCGTCGGAGATCGGGCGGAAGTATACCAAGCGCACGATGCCGTGGTGAGCGGCGTCGGCCTGGAGAGAGGTGATAGAGCATGCCGAGAGTCAACAAAGCCATCGAATTGCTGGAGCAGGACCAGCCGGTCTACCTGAACATCCACTACGACATCCCGGAAGACCACCCCTTCGAGGCCGGGGTGGAGCTGGCCCGCTCCTGGGCCGACCTCATCGACGTCGATATGGAGCGCCGGCCCTTCGACGTGCGGCTGCTGGCCGCCTTCATGCGCGGCCTGCGGGCCGGCGGCCCTACCGCCAGCGGCCATCCCACGCCCGCGGTGTACGTCACGCTGCCCATAGACGGCAGCAGCGAGGCCGTCATCCGGGCCAACTCATGGCTGATCTGGCAGGTGCTCGACACCGGCGTGCACGGGCTGATGCTGTGCGGGGCCGAGGACCCCGGCGCCGTGCGGGCCTATGTGGAGGCGGCGCGCTATCCCTTTAACCGCACCGGCGTCGGCAATGGCCTGGGCGAGGGACGCCGCGGGCGCTCCGGCTACGATATTGCGGCGGGCATCTGGGACATCCCGCAGGACGAGTATATCTACCAGGCGGATATCTGGCCGCTGAACCCGCAGGGCGAGATAATGCTGGGGCTGAAGCTGGAGAACAAGCGGGCGCTGGAGAATGCCCAGGTGGTGGCGAGCATCCCCGGCATCGCCTTCGCCGAGTGGGGTCCGGGCGACATGTCCTGGTCGCTGGGGCTGGAGCGGGCCCCCCGCGACCCGCTGCCGCCGCAACTGGCCCAGGCACGGGAGCGCATCTTTGCCGCCTGCCGGGCGAACAACGTGGTCTTCCTGGAGGGGATCAAGCCCGAGGAGCTCTGCCCGATGATCGATGCGGGCGTGCGCATCTTCTGCGGCCGCGGCATCCAGCAGGTGATGGAGGCCGGCCGGGCGTACACCAAGCGTATGATGCCATAATCACACTTAGCTACGTAGCAGAGCGCAGCTAACATTCGAGAGCGCTACAAAACCCTACCGGGATCTAAATAAACGTGCATTATGCCTATCGGGTTAACTCCTAAAGCGAAAAGGGCTTGTGCAATCTACACAAGCGCGTGGGGGGCGATAATGGTTTGGCAACAGGGTAGGGCATTCCAACAACCACTTGGCATTGTGTTTCGAGACCCAATGCTGGATGGTCTAGCGATAATGGGTTTATGCGTTCTTGTCGGTTACAACGAGCTATATATTAAGCCGAAATTAGCTACTGCGAGGGAAAAAATCTCGCAAGAAGGTAAAGGCAGCTCCGATAATAGCCCCAAAGAGGAAAGCGGCAGCATCAGCAGACAACTTCCCAATGTAAGTGAGCCAAGTAGTGGGCGCAATGACCATTCCAGCGAGGACCACAGTAGCCACGAGCAGCCAGACAGTTGCCCATTTTGTGGTAGTTCTATGAACGTCCAACTGCAATCTCGCAATCGCCATTTGGTTGTCAATGTTTTGCTGAACGAGACTGGGAATCTGTCGGATAACTTCTTGGAAACTAGGGGACATCGTAAATTCTTCCATCAAATTCCCTCTATACTACAATTTTGGCGTAAGCATAACACAAGAGGCAGAGATGCTACATCACATACTGCTACCTGAATGCGCACTTTGCACAACCCTGGGAGTTAACCGGATAGGCATACTCCGGTATTGGGATCCCTCAGTGCGGGGCATAATGCCAACGAAAACCGCAAGACTTATGCTCGGTTAGTTAGAATAGCTGACGCCCAAAGAGCCACCAAGAGGAACTTTCATCTATGGACAAATATAACCCGAGAGGTTATAATGTCGACGTACAGGGTCGAATACTATACTAGAGCTAATGGACACACGCCAGTTGCCGAATGGCTTGATGAGATCGACAGGGAAGCTAGTTCTGTGGTCCGCGCCAAGATAGAGGCACTCGAAGAATACGGCCTTGAGCTTTTGCAGACCAACATGCTTAAACTGATCACAGGATATGGTGGAGATTTCTTCGAACTAGTGGGCAGGCCGTGCAGAGTGGCTACCTATTACGATCGGTCGCGTGGCACGTTTGTCTTGCTATGCGGATGGCGGAAGACGAAACAGAACCAGCGCGAAGCTATCGAGAGAGCATGTCGCTTGCTCAACGAGTATCGTTCAACGTAGAGGGGGTTACTTATATGATTCGAAATCCACGCGGTGATCTTCTGCGCGACTTAGAAGATGCAGAATTCGCAAAGTTGTTCGGTGCTGAAAGAGCCAAAACGGATCTGGCAATTACTTTCTCGAGGGCCAGGCGGCGTCTTGGGATGACCCAGACAGAAATGGCGAAAAGAATAGGGCGCTCACAGCCCTATATTGCCAAGCTCGAGGGAGGCGAGGCAAATCCCACCATCGCGACGGTGGGAACCTTGCTCGCGACCATCGGGCTTCGATTGGTGGTACAGACTGAGGCGCTGGTAGCTTCTGCTGATATCTCCATCGCCAAACATACATATCCTTCATCTCCTCCTGAATTGGAGAATGAGTGGAATTTGGCACAACAGTATGGCACGGAGACCGGAGATATCTCGCCGTGGGACGGTGATCCGTCAGCGTACGGGGATGGTAGCGAGCCGGTCTCGGCAGCGTTCCCGGCATTGTAAGTAGTAGAACTAGTCATTTACTGGACTCACGCTGTGACCATTCTTGCTTCGTCAATCGGCCAGCATAAAGGAGCTATTTAAATGGTATTGTCAAAAAACGTACGAAAATTGTTGAGGGATGAGACTCGTTTCGTTGTCAATAAAATGAAGGGGGCCACAGCGCCACAGGTAAAACTGTTCTACCTTGCCGCTCTTCGTAGAACCGCGAGTAGGCTAATTGGTATTGAATTCGACCCCGAGTTAGTCTTTGTAGATTATGTCCTATTCGGCGTGAACGACACGATTCAGAAAAGACTGAACACATTATCACAGGAGCAGGAACCGGTAATAGGTCTCCCCGAGCGTTTCTTTGAGAAGATTGAGGATGCACTAGAAGATATGGCGAGCAGGATGGAACAAGATGAACCAACTTACCCCTCCTTGCAGACTCTAGTGAATCTGATGTTTAGCGTGACGCCCGAAGGGCGCTATCTACGCCTGAAGGGTATCGTGGTCGCGTAGTGGCCATCGGATGACCACATAATAAACGTCATCAACAGGTCATTACGGAATCCCGTTTGGAGTCGCCGGATTCGCTTACCTGGTACACATTGACTAGTGATGAAACTGGCAGCCAAGCTGCCACAATGCTCCACAATAAAGTAAAGAGGCGTCCAATGACCGATGAAATAATTCTCCGTCCGCAGCCCGTGCTCGACCCGCGGGGGCCGACACCCCAGCCGGTCGAGCTGGCGCCCCGGCCCGCCAGCCTGGAGGGCCTCACCCTCGTCTTCTTCGACAACACCAAGCTGGACTTCGGCCACTACCGCGAGCTGGTGCCGATAGTGGAGGAGCACCTGCGCGCCGCCGGCGCGGCCACCATCGTGCACCTGCGCCGCCAGTTGCGCGGCTGCGGCAGCACGGTCATCGCCGCCACGGCCCAGGAGGTCCGCGCCTCCGGCGCCGACGCCGCCGTGCTGGCCCTGGCCGATATGGGGGTCACGCCGGCCACCGTCCTGCTGGCGGCCGAGCTGGAGCGCGGCGGCACGCCCGTGGCCGTGGTCTGCGCCGAGCCGGGCACCACCCTGGCGAAAGTGGTGGCGGCCTATCGCGTCCCCGGCCTGCCGCTGTGCGACATCGAGCTGACGACCTCTACCACCGCCGAGCAGGTGCGGGAGCGCGCCGTGCCCCTCGCCCACGAGATCGTGGCCGGGATCACGACGCCGGCAACCGGTGCTCCGCCCGTCGCTCCAGCGCCGGTGGAGACGCTGCCCTATGCCGGCGGGACCCTCACCTTTCCCGTGCGCCGGTCCGCCGCAGTGGAAAACGGCGAGGCGGCCGTCGATCCGGCGGGCTTCGCCGAGGACGTCTACGATGCGCTGTGCGACGCCCGCATCGGCGACGGGCTGCCCATCATCCCGCCGACGGCGGAGCGCGTGCGCCGGATGCTGGGGTACAGCGACCGGCCCGCCGATGCCGTCATCCTGGCAGAGACGCAGCCCAGCGGCGCGGCCATCACCGTGGGGCGGCTGGCGGTCAACGCGGTCATGGCCGGCTGCCGTCCAGAGTACTTCCCCATCGTCCTGGCGGCCTTCGAGGCGATGGCCGACCCCCGCTTCCCATTCCTGCAGCAGCTCGCGCGG
>JAMCWG010000096.1 GCA_023475235.1 Chloroflexota bacterium | reverse complement strand
AACGGCAAGTACAGCCACGGCTACGGGTGGCTGCTGGTGGAGCTGGGCAGGCCGGGCATCGGCGCCCGTTTTCGCGACCTGGAGCGAATCACGCTGGCTATGGCAACGCAGGGGTTTCCAGTGGAGCCGGGCAAGACGACCGGCCTGATGATGGCCGATATGGCCACGGGCCGGTTGAAGGGTGACGTGCGGGACGAGAAGGCATCGCGCATCAACGTGGAATTCAAGGTACCGCTGGGCCAGGTGCCGGCGGTGGTGGAAATCCTGCAACGGGTTGCGCCGGAGCTGGATACCGTGGTCAGCGTCGGCATCATGCGCCGCTTCGCGCCCGACGGCGGCCTTCCCGACCTGGGCGTTCCCGCCTACCCCAACGGGAAGATCAACGTCGGCCTCGGACGGCCGCGGGCGGAGGGCTAGCGATGTCGCACGCACTGTACCGCAAAGGCAATGCTCGTAACCTGGCTAGCGACTTCGTCATACTGGCCACCACTGCCAAGGGGATCAACGACGCCGGCGGCGCGGCTAGGATCAGGCGCTTCCTGGAGATCGCCCGCCGGTACCATCCGGCGAACCTGGGCGAGACGGCCACGGGTAGCAGCTATCAGATGGAGGTCGACGACATTGCAGCGCAGGTCTGGGACACGTCGATGGTGCACGCCGTCTTCACCGATCCGGCGGTCCTGGCTGCCCTCCTGAAGGAATTGAAGGAGGCCGACCTGGGGCTGTCGGTCACGGTGAGCGGGCTGTTCGAGACGCTTGGCGAATGCTGCGGGCGGGCTGGCCTCCACCCCTACGGCATCGAGCAGTCGCTTGGCATCATCGGGCGAGTCGAGCGGCTGCCGTCAGAGCCCGTGCTGGAGATAGCCACGATGTGCGGACATGGACTGGTGTCGACCCGCCTCATCGAAGCCCTGGCCCAGCAGATACGCGAGGGCGAGACCACACCTGAGGATGGTGCGAGGGAGATGGCGCGCCAGTGCGTCTGCGGCATCTTCAATCCCGTCCGGGCGAAGGAGCTCCTGGAGGCGATGGCGGGGGAATCGTAGGGCCTACAGTTCCCTATCTCCCCCCTGGGAGATAGGGAACTGTAGGCGAGGCTAGGGTGAGGGTACATCTCACCCTCATCCCCATCCCTCGCCAGAGGCGAGGGATGGGGATGAGGTCTGCCCGGCTGAGCAACCCTGTAGTCAAGTCAGCGGATGATTAGCCTCGTTTTCCGGCGGAGCCAAGCTGTGCCGTCGGCGCTGTCATCCGTTGATGTAGAGCCTACCCTACGGGGCTACGCTGCGCCTGCTCCTCCTGACGGCGGTACTGTCGCATCCGAATGAGCAGCCAAGGCACGGCAACCACCAGCGTCAGCAGCGAGAAGAACTGGGCCTGCTGCATCCCTAACATAAAGACGTCCTCCTGCCGCACCATCGTGAGCGGGAAGCGCCCGATCGAGTAGAGGATGCCCCAGAGAAGCAAGCGAGAGCCGTCGGGCCGGAGGCTGAACCCCACCTTCCAGAGCACACCGAACACGATGAGGTCCCATATGATCTCATAGGCCGGATACGGCTGGGTGGAGACGTTGTGCAACTGGATGGGGATCAGCGCCGCCGGATGGGTGTAGACTACACCCCAGGGCAGGCCGGTCGGCCCGCCCCAGGCATCGCCGTTCATCAGACAGCCGAGACGTCCCACCGCCTGGGCGAGAATGACGGCCGGCGCGGCGACGTCGGCCACCCGCCAGGCGGACAAGCCGCGGACCCGGCAGTAGATGATGCCGGCGAGGATGCCGCCGATCAGCCCGCCCTGAATGGAGAGGCCGCCCTCCTGAATGGCCAGGATGTAGCCGGGGTTGGAAAGGTAAAAGCCCAGCTTATCTACGACATGGGCCAGGCGGGCGGTGACGATGGCCACCGGCACGCAGATGACGGCGATGTTGTATATGTCATCACTGCTGATGCCCCGATTACGCCCCTCCTTGATGCCCACGAGGACGGCGACGGCCACCGCCACGGCTCCCCACAGGCCGTGCCAGGAAACGGCGAACGGGCCGATGGCCGCCAGTATCGGGTCAAAAGTGATATTAATCAAATCAGTCCTCCTCAGATGCCCATCTTGGCCACGAACTCTCGAGCCAGCTCCGCGGCCTTTTCCTTATCATTCTGCTCGAGCGTGCCGTCCAGCACCAGTGAAAGCAGGTAGTCTTTCACCGGCGCGATCCACTTGCCGGGTGGCCGCCCGAACAATGACATCAGTTCATCGCCATTCAGCGGACTGGTGATCTTGGCCAGATCCGCCTCCTCTTGCAGGGCCCGGTAGCGGGCCTCGAGCTCGTCGGCCGCCCGGGCAGCCTGGGCGACGCGCTGCGCCCGCTGGCTGGTGACATCGGCGCGGGAGATTATGAACAAATCGTCGAACAGATCGCCGGCCTCCCGGGCCAGGCGGCGAACGGCGCCATCCGTCCAGTTGCTGTCGTACAGATTGATGCGCAGGTGCATGCGGACCAGCTTGGCCACGACCCCGATGGTATTCCGGTCCAGGCGCAGCCGGCCCAGTATGCGCCGGCTCATCTCTGCCCCCAGGGTCTCGTGGCCGAGGAAATGCACTTCCCCATCCGTTACGCTGAGGGTGGCGGGCTTTGCGATGTCGTGGAGCAGCGCCGCCCAGCGCAGGTGAAGGACGGGCGGGACGCGCTGCACCACCGCCAGGGTATGCTCGAAGACATCCTTGTGGCGCTTCTCCCGGTCGCGCAGGCCGCGCATCTCCAGCATCTCGGGAATGATGAACGCCATCAGGCCCAGCTCGCACAGGAGGCGTATTCCAAGGGCCGGCCGCTCGCTCAGCAAGATGCGGTTCATCTCGTCGCGGATGCGCTCCCAGCTTATGGTGCGCAGCTTTTCGGCGCAGGCGATGATCGCGGCTCGGGTGCCGGGCTCGACGTCGAAGCCGAGCTCGGCAGCGAATCGCACGGCCCGCAGCAGTCGAAGGGGATCTTCGGCGAACCGCTCCTCCGCTGCCCCCACGGCGCGGATGAGCCTGGCCTTCAGGTCGGCCAGACCGCCGTACGGGTCGACCAGCTCGCCGGTAGCCAGGTCACGGGCCATCGCGTTGATCGTGAAGTCCCGGCGGGACAAGTCCTCCACCAGAGAAGTACCGAACTGCACGGCTGGCTTGCGGGAATCGGGCTCGTACTGCTCGGCACGGAAGGTGGTCACCTCCACGTGCAGGTCGCCGAAGACAAGGCCCACGGTCCCGAATCGCTCGCCGACGGTGTAGACGCCGTCGGGACGGGCGGCGCGCACCAGGGCCTTCACCTCCTCCGGAAGGGCGTCGGTGGTGAAGTCGAGGTCGGCGTGAGGGCGGCCCAGGAGCTCGTCCCGGACCGAGCCGCCGACCAGGTACAGTTGCTTGCCGGCGCGGGCGAAGGCGCGCGCCAACTCTGTGAGGGGGGCTACAGCGATGCGGCTCATATCCCCCAACCGCCATCGACCACGATGGTCTGACCCGTTATGAAGTCGGCGCTGGCGGCCAGGAACAAGGCGGCCTGGGCCACATCCTGGGGCTTGGCGATGCGCTTCAGAGGGGTGGCCTCGATGCGGCCATCCCAGGCGCCCGGCGGTGCGCCCGCATTCCAGCGGGTGTCGGCCAGGCCAGGTGCCAGGGCATTCACCCGTATTTGAGGTGCCAGGGCCCTGGCCAGGCAGGCCGTCAGCATGACCACGCCCGCCTTAGAGCAAGCATAGGGGATCGAAGACCCCGAAGCCCGCAGTCCGGCGGTGGAGGCCACGTTGATTATGCAGCCGGAGCCCTGCCGGCGCATGATTGGCGCGACGGCCTGGGCACAGAAGAATTGTCCACGCAGGTTCACCGCGAAGATACGGTCCCAGTCGGCTTCGCTCACGCCGTCCAGATCGGCAAACGGCACGAACACCGTGAAGCCGGCGTTGTTCACCAGCATGTCGATGCGGCCCAGCTCCACCACGGCCGCTTCCACCAGGGCCCGGATCTCCGCCATCTGCCCGACGTCGGCCCTGATCACCGCGGCGCGCCGGCCCAGCTCCCGCACTGCGGCAGCGGTAGCATCGGCTTCGGCCTGCGACTTCGAGTAGTTCACCACGATATCGGCGCCTTCGGAGGCGAGGGCCAGTGCAATGGCCCGGCCGATACCGGTGGCGGAGCCGGTAACCAGGGCAACCTTGTCGGCAAGCTTCACTGTAACGCTCCTGAGATAAGCACTTCACAATAATGTGGCGATTCTACGCAATACACTAGTGTAGGCGATGGCAAGCCGCTCGGTCAAGGCCACGCCAGTCTGTTACTTGTTCGTAATATTCCCGTAATCGGTCGATAACATCGAAAAATCATAATCGTAACATTCGGAGCCGTCATTCTTCGCGACAGCATCCGAGATTACCAGTGGAAGGGAAGGCTATGTTTACGGTCGATCCGGCGTTGCGAGCAGCGAGCGAGTTCTTCAGCCAGCAGGGCGCCGAAGTGAGCGCAGGTGACACGGCCTGGGTGTTGACTTCGGCTGCGCTCGTGCTCCTTATGACTCCGGCCCTCGCGTTCTTCTACGGCGGGATGGTGCGGAGGAAGAACGTGCTGGGCACGATTATGCACAGCTTCGTCATCGTAGCGCTCATCAGCGTTCAGTGGGTACTGTGGGGCTACACCCTGGCCTTTGGCCCGGACGTCAAGGGAATCATCGGCAACCTGGACTGGTTCGGCCTGAACAATGTGGGCCTGACCCCCAATCCCGACTATGCCGGCACCATCCCCCATCAGGCGTTTATGATCTATCAGGCTATGTTCGCCATCATCACGCCGGCCCTGATTACCGGCGCCTTCGCCGAGCGGATGAAGTTCAGGAGCTTCATATTGTTCAGCCTCGTCTGGGCTACGCTGGTGTACGACCCGCTGGCCCACTGGATCTGGGGCAGCGGCGGCTGGTTGAAGGAGCTGGGTGCGCTGGACTTCGCCGGAGGCACGGTCGTGCATATCAGCTCGGGCGTCGCCGCTCTGGCTGCCACCTTCGTCGTCCGGCCACGCCGGGGCATGGACCAGGAGCCGGCCGAATCGCATAACCTTCCCTTCACCATACTTGGCGCCGGCCTCCTGTGGTTCGGCTGGTTCGGCTTCAACGCCGGCAGCGCCCTGGGAGCCAACGGCCTGGCCGTCAGCGCCTTTGTGGTGACCAACACCTCTGCCGCGATGGGCGCGCTGGCATGGATGACGATGAGTTGGTGGCACGGCGGCAAGCCCAGCGTCCTGGGCACAGCCTCCGGCGCCATAGCCGGGCTGGGGGCCATCACGCCGGCAGCCGGCTTCGTCACTCCGTCTGCCGCGCTCGTCATCGGCCTGGTCGCCGGCATAATCTGCTACCTGGCCTGTCACCTGCGCCTCAAGACTCATATCGACGATGCCCTGGATGTATGGGGCGTGCACGGCGTGTGCGGCACCTGGGGCGTCCTGGCCACCGGGCTTTTCGCCACCGTCGCCGTCAACTCGGCCGGGGCCAACGGCCTCTTCTACGGCAACCCGCATCAGCTCCTGGTGCAGTTGTTGGCCACCGCCGTCACGTGGGTTTTTTCCTTCGTGGCCACCTTCGTCATCCTGAAGGTAATCGACGCTGTCTTCGGCCTCGGCGTGGACGAAGAGGAGGAAGCCGTCGGCCTGGACATCTCGCAGCACGGCGAGCCGGCATATCAACAGATTTAGCCCATATTAAGCAGTGGTGAGAAACAATGTAGGAAGCCGAGACTGAACAAGGCCGAAGCCATCATCAGGCCCGACAAGCGGGCCGGGTGCCTTGCAGGGACCCACTTTAGTGTAGGCAACTGCTGCGGAAGCGGCGGTAGCGCAGTTTGTAAGGGGGTGGCAACGGGTGGTAGATCCATAGCTTGTCCTTTACCCATGCCACCACCCGTTCCCCCGCCCGTTGTGCCGCTTCCAGGTCCATCTTGAACATCTGCAAGGCCAGGA
>JAMCWG010000015.1 GCA_023475235.1 Chloroflexota bacterium | reverse complement strand
GCAGACGACTCGCCTCCCGCCAAGATGCCTGCGGCACTCTCGCCGTGGCGAGGGGTCGCCTTCTTTGACTGCTGGTGAGGATGGCGGGCCTGCCTATGGCAGGCGGGTCTGGCGACTGGCGAGGGGACAGGGGGTGAGGTCTGGGGCTACTACGGCGCTAACCCGATCCTACAACGCGGCCATCCCGCCATTGCTGGTGGACCCGCCGCGCCGCTACAGGAGGAACCCAGCCATAGGCCAACAGAACAGCATAAAGAGCGTGGGGCGGAGGAGGTAACGCAAGGGCCACCATCAAACCGTGACCTCGACGTGGAAGGACGGCGGCCGGTGACGAGGAGCGATCAGGCCATCGACCGCAGAGGAACGCGATGTCTGAGGCTTAATTTCGCATCCACCGTGTGATGGGGCTCGGTTGGATTGCCCTGGCGTCAGCCGGCCGTCCAGCCGCCGTCTACCAGCAACGTGGTTCCGGTGACATAGGCTCCGGCCTCGGAGGCCAGAAACAGCGCCGCGCCGATGATGTCGGCCGGGCGGGCGAAGCGGCCCAGCGGCGTCTGGCGCAGCAGGCCCTCGGCGAGGCGGGGGTTCTCCCGCAGGCCGCGCGTGAGGTCCGTCTCGACGTAGGCCGGCGCGATGGCATTGACCTGGATGCCGCGGTCCGCCCACTCCAGCGCCAGCACCTTCGTCACCTGCTCGATGCCCCCCTTGGCCGCGCAGTATGCCACCAGCCGCGGCAGTCCAACCTGCCCGCCGATGGAGGAGATGCTGATGATGCGACCGCTCTTCTGCTTGAGCATCGTCCTGCCCACCACTTGCGAGCAGAGGAACATCCCTTTCAGGTTCACGGCCAGCACCTGATCCCACTCGGCCTCTGCGGTCTGCTCCGCCCGCTTATAGACCGGGCTGATGCCGGCGCTGTTCACCAGCACGTCGATGCGGCCGTACTCGGCGAGGGCCGCCTCCACCGTCGTCTGCACCTGCGCCGCCTGGCTGACGTCGCAGGCCAGCGGCAGGGCGCGGCGCCCCAGCTCGCGGACCCCTGCGGCAACCGTCTCCAGGTCGCCACGCGTGCGGCTCACCAGGGCCAGGTCGGCGCCCGCACCGGCGAAGGCGAGGGCGATGGAGCGGCCGATACCGCGCGAGGCGCCGGTGATCATCGCAGTTTTTCCTGTCAGTGTGAACAGTTCAGACTGCACGCAAGTCTCCCGGGGCTGAACACTGGACCCCGTCAGGCATCAGTGTGTACCCAGCATGTTGGCAACGATGCTCCCAGGCTGGCCAAGCAGCAGGCCCAGGCAGAAGTAACCGACGCTCCACAAGATGGCCGCCAGGCCGGCCCCGGGAAAGAACACGTGGGGCGGCAGGCGCAGAAACCCCGCGGCCAGGCTGGTGGGATTGCGCAAATTGGGAATGAGCCGTCCGACGACGACCACCAGTATGCCGCGCCGCTCGAACCACCGCTCGACGGTGTCGATGCGGCCGGTCTGGGCGCGGCCGAAGCGACCAAACCGGGCCAGCAGGGGCCGCCCGACGGCGTGCGCCACGCCGTAGAGAATGCACGAGCCGCTGGTCACGGCGAGTATGGCCGTGACCAGGACCGGCAGAGGGTCCGCGCTGCCCTCGTGCGCGCGGAAGCCCAGGTACATCAGCACCGCGTAGCCGGGCAGCGGGAAGGGAACCCCCGCCTCCTCGACGACGAGCAGGATGAACAGCCCTATATACAGGCTTACTCCCGCTTCCGTAAGCCAGCTTTGCCAGCCGTCCAATTAACAGCCTTTCTATCCTGCCATCCTGTACCTCAGCGGGGCGTTCGAGCGAACGCCCCGGCTGCAATTAATTTACCATGTACAGCGACGCACCGCCAGGCCGGTGCCTACTCCAGCCAGGCTTTGGTGAGATACCACTCCCACCATCGCTCCGGCACGCCCTGCAATCGCTTGTTCCGGGCCTTGGTCATCACCCGGGCCCATTCGAAGCCATAATAGGCGTCATCGTACACGATGCCCTGGCAGCGCTCGTAGATTGTCTGCCGCTTGGCCGGGTCGAACTCGGAGGCACCCTCTTGCAGGCACTTGTCCATGTCCGCGTTGGACCAGGCCGCGTAATTGCCGCTGCCTTTGCTTCCGAACCGGAAGGCCAGCACCTGGTCGGGGTCGGCGCGCAGGTTGCTGCGTAGCGTGGTCATCTGCCAGTCGCCGGACCTCATCTTCGCTCCCCAGGCCACCCGGTCCTGCTGGGTGATCGTTATCCGGACGCCGGCCTTCTCCAGCATCTGCTGGTAGATCTGGGCATTCTGGATGTCCTCGGTGCGGGCGGTGATATCAACGTTCAGGTCGATGCCGTTGGGGTAGCCGGCCTGGGCCATCAGTTGCTTCGCCTTATCCAGGTTGTAGTCGTACTTGGGGACTTTTTCGCTGTAGCCGATGTTGCCCGGGCCCAGGTGCCAGTAGGCCGGCCGGCCGATGCCCAGCCCCAGGGTGTTGGCAAGAGCGTTCTTGTCTACGGCCTGCAGAATGGCCTGGCGCACGGGCTTCATCTTGTCGCCCGCAAGGATGGCGCCGGGTTTGGCATTGAAGGCGAACATGTAGAGCGAGAACTGCCACGGCCACTCCTCATACACGAGGGTCGGCGTTGACTTGATGCTGGGCACATCTTTGGCGGATATCTCTTCCATATAGTCGAGGTTGCCCGCCTTCATCTCCACTACAGCGACGCTGGTGTCCTGAATGAAGCGCACGATCACCTGATCGAGGTAGGGGAGGGACTGCCCGTCATCGCCCTTCATCCAGTAGTCAGGGAACCGTTTGTAAGTGACATGGTCGCCTGTCGCCCACTCCGCGAAGGAGAAAGGCCCCGTGCCAACTGACTTCTTGGCCAGGCCGTCGTCACCTTCTTTGTCCCACTGGGCTTTGGACACCATCATCGGCTTGTCGTCGGGGGCGTTGGTCAGGTTCATTAGCACCGGCGCGTAGGGGTACTTCAGGTTCAGCCGGATGGTCTGAGGGTCGATGATTTCGACGCTCTCATGGGCGTCGGTATACTCTTTAGCGAACGACTTCGGATGGGTGCGGAGCCGGTCGAGATTCCACTTGGCCACTTCAGCGTTAAAGTCGCTGCCGTCGTGGAACTTCACGCCCGGCCGCAGCTTGAAGACGATGCTCTTGGGATTGGACAGGTCCCACGAAGTAGCGAGCATGGGGACGGGGACGAACGTGCCCGTCTTCTCGTCCTTCTGCAGGTCCACCAGGGTATCGTACACGAGCAGCGCATCCGGCCGCGAGATCTGGCTGAGATGGGGGTCCATATGCTCCCAGTCGGTGATTCGGTGGACCCGTGCCGTGCCGCCCCGCTTTATCTTGGCCGCCGGCGCAGCCGTCGCGGCCGGCTTCGGTGCGGCGGTTGGGGATGCCCCGCCAGGGGATGCCGGTGCAGCGGTGGGCGCTCCAGCCGCCGGCGCCTTCGCCGGTGCGGTGGGTGCGGCCGGTGCACACGCGAACAACAAGAATGCCGCGATGATGAGTGCCACGAAAGACACGTATGTAGTCTTGCCTACGTTGGGTCTTGCCACCAGGTCCTCCTCTTACCAAGCTACCATGCTAATGTGGGCTCGTGGCCGAATGCTGGCCACGAGCCAGTCCATGCCATGATGGTCTCGATTTTCCGCTCAAGGCCCCGTCGAGTATAAGATCCTCCGCCTTAACCTCCTTCTTGTCTATGCAATCACCGGTCCAGCCAGGCCTTGTCCAGCCCCCAATCGCTCCAGACCGCCTCCCAGCCTTTGAGGGCTTTGCTCATCGCATCCACCTGCAGCCTGGTCCACATCCAGCCGTAGTAAGCCTCCTCGTTGGCGAGGGTCTCACAGCGCTCGTAGATCTTCTGCCGCTGGGCCTGGTCGAACGTCGAGCGACCTTCCTCCAGACATTTGTCCATATCGGCGTTCTCCCAGAGGGCGTAGTTGCCGCTCCCCTTGGAGGAGTAGCGGAACCCGAGCACGGCGTCGGGGTCCAGGCGGAAGCCGCTGCGCCAGGCATCGAACTCGTACTCGCCCGCCAGGGAGCGCTTCACCAGGGCGACACGCTCCTGCTGATCGATGGTGGTCCTGACCCCCACCGCGTCCAGCATCTGCTTGTACATCTGGGCGTTCTGGAGGTCTTCCGGACGGGCGACCATAGACAAAGCCGCATCGATGCCGTTAGGAAAGCCCGCCTCGGCGAGGAGCTGCTTGGCCTTGGCCGGATCGTGCCTGTAAGAGAGAATCTTCTCGTTGTAGCCAAGGTGGCCGGGGCTGAGGTGCTGGTAGGCCGCCTTGCCGATGCCGAAACCAAGGGCCTTGCCGATTGCCTCCTTGTCAATGGCCCACTGCATCGCCTGGCGGACCTTCTTCATGTTGTCGCCGGCAAACTTCGCGCCTGACTTGGCGTTGAAGCTCCAGAAGTATATCGTGCCCTGCCAGGGCCGCTCCAGCACGACCAGGTTGGGGTCGGCTTTGAGGCCCGCCACGTCCTTGCCGGCGATGTCCGTCACCAGGTCGATGTTGCCGGCCTTCAGCTCCATTATAGCCACGGCCCAGTCCGGGATGAAGCGGACCAGCACCTCGTCGATGTAAGGCAGGGGCTTGCCATCATCGCCCGTTCGCCAGTAGTTCTCGAAGCGCTTATAGGTGACATGGTCGCCGGTCTTCCACTCGACGAAGCGATAGGGACCGGTGCCGACCGATTCCCGGAATACGCCCTCATCCCCTGCCTTCTCCCAGTGCGCTTTGGATAGCATAGCGGGCCGGGCATCGGAGTGGGTGGTGAGGTTGGCCAGGACGCTGGCGCTGGGGGCCTTCAGGTTGATCCTTACGGTGTAAGGGTCGATGACGTCCACGCTTTCGTGGTCGGCCACGAACTCCTTGGCCGTGGACTTCGGATGCGTCCGCAGGCGGTCGAGGTTCCACTTGGCCACCTCGGCGTTGAAATCGCTGCCGTCGTGGAACTTCACGCCCTGGTGAAGCTTGAATATCACGGCCTTGGGGTTGCTGGTGTCGATGGAGTCAGCCAGCAGGCCCTTGATCTCGAACACGCCGGTCTGGGGGTTGCGCACCGCCCTCACCAGCGTATCGTAGACCAGGGTGGCATCCGGCCGGCCCACCTGGCTGGTCTGCGGGTCCATACTCTCCCAGTCGTTCTGGCGGTGCACACGGAGGGTGCCGCCGCGTTTGATGTTGACAGCCGCGGTCGGGGACGGCGCGGCTGCTTTCGGGGCTGCCGTCGGCGCGCCGGGCGCACCAGCGGGCTTGGTGGGGGCTGCCGTGGGAGCAGCCGGGGCACAGGCGGCCAGCGCCAGGGTTACAAGCACGATCACGGTTCCGGTGACAAAACGCTTCATCAGGTCCTTCCTTTCGTCAAAGGGTCTCAGTTCTGCACTCCAGCCCTAAATCACGAAGGTATCGACGAAGGTTAATGCGTTAAAGCTCGTCGCCAGAATAACGGCCTGCCCGCTGCCCGATAGCAGGCCCTTGACCTCAGATTGCCAGAAACGGTCTAAGAACAGCAGCAGGCGAAGGACCCTTGTAGCCCAGTCTTTACCGATAACACCCCCTTCTCCAGTCCTATCTGGCCTCCAGACCCCGCAATGGTGTCAGCCAGCCCTGGCCTCTCTCATATCCGACTGGCCCCACGTTGCCCAGCATCTCGGGCCTCCAGGAACACCATCCAGTCAAGCGCCATCGCCTGCGAAGCTGCCCCCTGCCGCTGGCTTCAGCAGGGCCTACTGTAGCATCGACCCTGTCAAACGTCAATCAGTGGAGGGCACCGAAACACAGCACGAAGCCGAAGGGGCCTCCAACGCTATGGGCGGCCACACAATGTGCTATACTACAATCATCCACACTGAGCGCTGAGCCGCTGGCGAGGCCGGGTGTCCTGTTGTCAGGGGGTGATGACTGTGGGCGAGAGGCTGACCTGGTACGAACGACCGACCCTGAAGAAACCCGTGATGCTGGTGGGTTTCACTGGCTGGCTCGATGGCGGCGAGGCCTCGACCGGCCCGGTAGACTATCTGGTGCAGAAGCTGTCCACCCGCCGCCTGGCCGAGATCTCGATGCGGGATTTCGCTGCCTATCAGTTGCCGGGCATGGAGTTCCTTCGCCCCAACGTCGAGACCGAAGACGGCTTGATTGTAGAGGTCCGGTATCCGACCAGTCTGTTCCACTACTGGCATTCGGAGAACGTCGACATGCCGCACGACCTCGTGCTGCTGAGGGGCACCGAGCCAAACCTTCAATGGGAGGAGTACACCGATATCGTTCTCAGCGTGGCCGAGCAATCGGGTGTGGAGCGCCTGTACTCGGTGGGCGGGGTGCTGGACACCAGCCCCCACACCCGTGAGCCCTTGGTGTCGTGCAGCGTGAGCGACCTGAAGCTCAAGGCGGAGCTTGCTCCGTATGCCGTCAGCTACTCTAACTACAAGGGTCCTTCCACTTTCAACAGCGCGCTGATCGCCGCTTGCAGGCACAAGGGCCTGGAGGCAATCCACCTGACCGGCCGGTCTACCTATTACCCAGAGTTCAACATCAGCATCCCTCACAACTCGAAGGTGATCTACGCCCTGCTGCGGCGCCTCAACCGGTTGATCGGCCTGGGCCTCGACCTGTCCGACCTGGACCAAGCGGGCCGGGAACTGCAGGCCAAGCTCGACGGCATTGTCGCTCGAAACCTCAAGCTCAAGCGTTACGTGGAAGAATTGGAGAAGAACTTCGTCGAAGTCCGGTACCACGAGCCCATCGAGGGCGAGCCCGAGGACTTCGTGCGCGACGCCGAGGAGTTCTTGCGCCGGCAGCGGGACAACGGCCAGGGCTGAGGCCGGACGCGTCTCGGCTTATCCGCAACCCTGGCTTCTTGGCAGGGTGGACACGCGCCTTCCTTCCCCACCTGTATCACCTCGGAGCGATCGCGTGATACACTGGAATCGTAAGCTGATCGTCAACTAAGGGTAAGATGACGCTGAAGCAAGCCCCTCTGTCCCGGATGTCCCTGACTGCTCTTCTATAGGAGGACCGTATGTCGACCCGCTTCCCGAAACTGTTGCTACTCGTGGGCTCGCTCATCGCCCTGCTGTCGCTCGTCGGAGCGTGCAGCCAGCCGGCGGCCTTGCCGACCGTTCCCCCAGGCATACCTACCGAAGTCCCATTGTTGCCCACTATCGCTCCGCCGCCTCCTGCTGCCGAGGTCAAGATCGTGAACTTCTCCTTCCAGCCCGCAGAGGTGAGGATCAAGCCGGGCCAGTCGGTAAGCTGGACCAACGAGGACAGCGCGCAGCACACCGTCACCGGCAGCGGGTTCGACAGCGGCCTCTTGAGCAAGGGGCAGCAGTACATCCACGTGTTCAATCAGACCGGCACCTTCGACTACCACTGCTCGGTGCACCCCCAGATGCAGGGGAAAGTGATCGTCCAGGAGTAGACCGGTCGCCGAGGGTAGAAGGCTCGCCGAGCGCCGCCTAGAGGTAGCGCTCTACCCCTTCGATCTGCCACTGCAACTGCACGGCGTAATCGGGATGATGGCGGAACGGACGGCGGCACTCCGTCAGGGGATCGCCCACCACCTGGATCCGGCTCAGGTCGGCCATGCCCAGCCCGCCCTTCTGGCAGTAGGTGAGGTAACCGACCTGCGACGGGTCGTAACCCATCACCGAGGCGGTTACGGCGTCGGCGGCCACAAAGTCCGTGCTGGCCAGGGCCACCCGCAGCGGCACGGGATCGCCGTTCACCGGACCGTCGCCGTCCATCCCCTCGTAGCCGTCGATGACGGCCAGATGCGGGTAGACCAGCCGCACCACGCGGTACAGGTTCAGGTTTATGCCCGGGTAGCCCTGGTGGAACCGCTTGCGGTCATTGCCGCGATCGTCCTTCACCAGGCTGCCCACGGCCATGTTCTTGGCCGAGAGGGTGACCAGGACGAAATCGTGATTCTTGGGCGGATTGACTGAGATGCGATAATCGCTCTCCGCCAGATAGCGACTCACCCGCAGCGTAAGGGGCTTGAGCTCGGCGTCGACAGCCTGGCAGTCCAGCGCGCCTCCGTCGCTCAGGTCGACCAGCTCGACGTCATACCGCCTGGGGAGGTCCGCGTACCGGAAATTGCGGAATGCCTCCGCTGCCGTGCCCGTCTCGGGGCGCTCGGCGATGACCAGCTTGCCCCGGTAGCGCTCCCGCACGAAGTCGAGGACGGCCCGCACGGCGTTCACGTGGGTCGAGGCCAACTGCCGCCGGACCGACACCAGGTTCGGCTTGATGACCACCCGCCGCTTTCCCCGAAGGTCGATGTCGTCCTGAACCAGCTCCAGGGCCCTGCGGACGTTATCGTATCGGCTCTCGCCCCTGGTCAGGGCCACGCGAGATGGTCTGTTGGTCACGGCAGCCTCCTCAGAGTATCAGCCAGAATGCGTACTGGGACAAGGCACCTACCTTGGTAGTCACGACCTCGGTCGTGACCGGTCTGGCGACTAAAGTCGCTACTACGGGCACGACTGCAGTCGTGACTACCGGGGCGAATGCCCCCCGCTTACAGGTACCGCTCGACGTTCTCCACCTGCCAGTGGCTCTCTTTGTCGTAGTCGGGATGGCGGCGGAAAGGCACGGCGCACTCCGCTATGCTGTTGCCGAGCACCTGAATGCGGCTCAGGTCGCCCTGCCCCAGGCCGCCCTTGTGGCAATAGCTGAGCCAGCCCACCGCCGACGGGTCCTGTCCCATCACCATGGCCCCCACGGTATCGGCGGCCACGAAGTCCGTGCTGGCGATGGCGGCCCGCAGGTCCACCGGATCGCCGCCGGTGGGACCGTGGCCGTCCATTCCCTCGAAGCCGTCGATGACGGCCAGGTGTGGGTACACCAGTTGCACGATCCGGTACATGTTGAGGTTTATGGCCTGATACCCCTGGTGGAACCGCTTGCGCTCGTTGCCCTGCGCGTTCTTGATAAGCGAGCCCACCACCATGTTTTTGGCTGACAGGGTGACGACGGTGCTCTCGTGGGTCTTGGGCGGGCCCACCGAGATGCGGTAGTCACTCTCGACCAGATAGCGGCTCACCTTCAGGTTGATGGGCTGGAGGTCGCGGTCGAACGCCCTGCAGTCGACGCCTTCGTCGCCGTAGAGGTCGATCAGCTCCACATCGTATCGCTTCGGCAGGTCGAGGTAGCCGAACTTGCGGTAGCCGTCCATCGTCGTGCCCAGCTCGGCCGCCTCGACGACGGCCAGCTTGCCCCGGTAGCGCTCCCGCACGAAGTCGAGGACGGACCGCACCGCATCCACGTGTGTGGCGGCCAACTGGCGGCTGGCGGAGACGAAGTTGACTTTGACGACCACCCGTTGCTTCCCCCGCAGGTCGATATCCTCGTCGACCAGCGCCAGCGCCTTCCGAATGTTATCGTACCGATTATCGCCCTTGACCAGAGCAACTCGGGACTTTCCCTCCATCACAGCCTGTCCTCCAATCCCTCATGCGCCTGCAATCTCCGCCTTTTAACTTGACAGTCTCGAACGGCGATAGTATGCTAACAATACGTCGTTTGACTTGGTGCGGCTGACCTGAGCGCGCTCGACGCCGGGACAGGTACGGAACGACCCGTACGTGGGTGTCCGGTGCCGGAGCAGCCTGGGGAAGTCGCCCAGCTATCAGATATTATCAGCAGTATTATAGAGGAGCGAAAAAGCCAGTGGCAACAGGGGAAAAAGAGAAAACTATCGATCCCGCCGCGCAGGCAATGCTGGATATCTCTACGGCAGAGGGTATCTCAACGGCCTTCAGTCGAGCGGAGGCGATGCGTCCGTGCCCCATCGGCCGCGGTGCCGGTTGCTGCTCGGTGTGCTTCGCCGGCCCTTGCCGGCTCGCGACCCGCCCTGGATCAGAGCTGACGGGCGTGTGCGGCGCCACCCAGGACACCATCGCCGCGCGCTACTTCGCGCGGGCCGTCGCCGCGGGTGCCGCCGCCCACTCCGACCACGGCCGGGACATGGCGCTGACGCTGTTGGCCACCGCCACCGGGAAGGCACCCGGCTACGGCATCCATGACGAGCGCAAGCTGCGCAAAGTGGCCCATTTGATGAACATCAAGATCGATGGCCGCAGCAAAGAGGAGATCGCCATCGATGTGGCGAATGCCGCCCTGGCCCAGTTCGGCAACCAGAACGGCGAGATCATTTACCTCAGCCGAGCGCCCCAGAAGCGGCAAGAGGTCTGGCGGCAGCAGGGGATCGCCACCCGCGGCATCGACCGGGAGATCGTGGAGACGATGCACCGCACCGGTATGGGCACCGATCAGGACCCGGAGCATATCCTCACCCACGCCATGCGGACCTCACTGGGCGACGGCTGGGGCGGCTCGATGCTGGGCACCGATATCGGCGACATCCTCTTCGGCACGCCAAGCCCGCTGCGCACCAAGGTCAACCTCGGCGTCCTGAAGGAGGACGAGGTCAATATCCTGGTGCACGGCCACGAGCCTACCCTCTCCGAGATGATCGTCGCCGCGGCATGCCAGCCGGACGTCATCGAGTACGCCAAGTCCAAGGGGGCGAAGGGCATCAACATCGCCGGGCTGTGCTGCACGGCCAACGAGGTGCTGATGCGCCAGGGCATCCCATCCGCCGGCAACTTCCTCCAGCAGGAGCTGGCGATGGTGACCGGCGCGGTGGAGGCGATGATCGTCGACGTGCAGTGCATTATGGAGGCCCTGTCGCCGCTGACCGAGCGCTTCCACACCAAGCTCATCACCACCTCGCCCAAGGCCAAGATACCGGGTGCGATGCACATCCAGTTCGACGAGCACGATGCGATGGCTATCGCCAAGCTCATCGTGCGCACGGCCATCGACAACTACCCCAACCGGCCTAAGACCCGCATCCCCGAGTACTCGGAGGACCTGGTCGCCGGCTTCTCACACGAGTATATCAGCTACATGCTGGGCGGCATCTATCGCGACTCCTTCCGTCCGCTGAACGACGCCATCGTCCAGGGCCGCATCCGCGGCGTGGTGGCGGTGGTCGGCTGCAACAACCCGCGGGAGACCCAGGACTACAACCACCACACGGTCGTCAAGGAGCTGCTGGGCAACGACGTGCTGATCGTCCAGACCGGATGCGGCGCCATCGCCAACGCCAAGTACGGCCTGCTCACGCCGGAGGCGATGGAGTACGCCGGCCCCGGCCTGCGTGAGGTCTGCGAGGCGGTCGGTATGCCGCCGGTGCTGCACGTGGGCTCCTGCGTCGACAACTCCCGCATCCTCACCGCGCTTTCCCATATGGTGGCCGAGGGTGGCCTGGGCGACGACATCAGCGATCTGCCGGTGGCGGGCATCGCCCCGGAGTGGATGCACGAGAAGGCGCTGTCCATCGCCACATATGCCGTGGCCTCAGGCGTCTACGTCATCATGGGCGGCGACAACCCGATCGGCCACAGCGAGAGCGTCACGCGGCTGGTCAGCGCGGGCTGGGAGAAGCAGGTCGGTGGCAAGCTCGAGTTCGAGAGGGAGGCCACCCGGATCGTGGAGAAGACACTGGCCCACATCGCCGTCAAGCGGGCGGCCCTGAAGCTGGTGCCCAAGTACGAGCCGGGCGCCTACTCCCGGACCTTCGTCTCCAAGCTGGCGCAGTTGTCCCGGGCAGCCGGCGAAGAGGAAAAGGAAGAAGAGACGGCCCAGTCGAACTAGCCCAGGCGGCGGCCCTCATCTCTGGTCGGCTCTCACAGCAAAAGCCCAGGGCTAGGCACTACCTCGCCCCATGTCCCCTCGCCAGAGGCGAGTCGCCGTGGCGACCTCTCTGCACGCGGAGAGGGGGAACGTCAGACACCTTCCCTGCTCATGCTACCGTCCGAGGGGCTGAGGTCTGAAGGCGGAGACTTGGCAGTCACCGATACCAGCAGATGATGCGAGGGACGGGTTGAATAACTCATCCCTCGCGCGAGCATAATTGCTGTGTGACGCCCGAGGCATTGACGAGCGCCCGCGAATTGCTATACTAGGCTCAAAGGTTCTTATGCGGTTATTGGGGGAGCGTGAAACGATGGCAAATGTATGTTCCTGGTGCGGCGAGTCCGCCGAAGGAGAGTTCGAGACGCCGCTGGACGATATGGTCTGCGCCGAGTGCTGGCAGAAGGTCGAGGGCGCGAGCTGCAACGATGGGCTCCGTCCCTGGAAGCCGTGGTCGGCGGCGCAGGACTACAAGTACGAGCCGATGAAGCGTACCGACCGCTTCTAGACCGCATCTTCTATCCCATCATTTGACCATTTGGTAGGACAGGTTTCCATACCTGTCCTACTTTTGCTACTGCGCAGTGACTTCGGCCACGCGGAGGGGCGAGGCATGCCTCGCCCCTCCGCGTCCTTGGTGGTTGTGGACCGGGTCGCCGCACCAGGTCTTGCCATCTCGCCGGGTCCTGCTCCACTTCTGTTTTGCCGGAGCGGATGGTATAATAACACCCAGTGTTGAGCCAACCACGACGAGAGGACCGGTGAGCAGGTTTTACGTTACAACACCGATTTACTACGTGAACGATGTGCCCCATATCGGCCACGCCTACACCACCATCGCCGCCGATACCCTGGCCCGCTACTACCGGCTGCGCGGGCGCGATGTCTTCTTCCTGACCGGCACCGACGAGCACGGGGCCAACGTCGCCCAGGCGGCGGCTGCCCACGGCAAGTCCCCCCAGGAGTACGCCGACGAGATAAACGCCGCCTTCCGGGCCGCCTGGCAGTCCCTGAACATCTCAAATGACGACCTGCTGCGCACCACCTCCGCCCGTCACGAGGCCGGGGTCCGGGCGTTCGTTCAGGAGCTCTACGACCGGGGCGAGATATACAAGGGCCGCTACGAGGGCATGTACTGCGTAAGCTGCGAGAAGTTCATGACCGAGGACGAGCTGGTGGAGGGCAAGTGCCCCAACCATCAGCGGGAGCCGGTCTGGTACGCCGAGGAGAACTACTTCTTCCGCCTTTCCAAGTATTGCGATATCCTCACGCGGGCCATCGAGGACCCCGGCGATCTGAACCACTTCGAGGTCGAGCCGCCGGCCCGCCGCAACGAGGTGCTGGGCAAGCTGCGGGTGGGCCTGTCCGATATCAGCATCTCGCGCGCCAACCTGCCCTGGGGCATCCCGCTGCCCTTCGACCCCAGCCAGACCACCTACGTGTGGGTCGATGCGTTGCTCAGCTACATCACGGGCATCGGGTCGGAGAAGCGGACCGAGCAGTTCAAGCGCTACTGGCCGGCGGACGTACAGTTGATGGCCAAGGATATCCTCTGGTTCCACGCCATCATCTGGCCGGCGATGCTCATCGGCGCGGGCCTGCCGGTGCCGCGGCGCGTCTACGCCCACGGCTACTTCACCATCAACGGACAGAAGATGAGCAAGACGCTGGGCAACGTCATCCGTCCCCAGCAGCTCATCGACCGCTTCGGGGTGGACGGCGCCCGCTACCTGGTGCTCTCGGCCTTCCCCTTCGGCACCGACGGCGACATCTCCATCGACAACTTCGTGGAAGCGTACAATGCCGACCTGGCTAACGATCTGGGCAACCTGCTGAACCGGACGGCCAGCATGATCAACCGCTACTTCCAGGGGAGCGTCCCGGCCCCCGAGGGGAAGCCGAACGAGCTGGATGCCGACCTGCAGGCGACGGCGGCGGCCACCTTCCCGGTGATGGAGCAGGCCATCGACGCCCTCGCCTACAGCGATGCCCTGGCCGCGGCCTGGCAGTTGGTCGGCCGGGCCAACAAGTATGTGGAGGAGAACGCGCCGTGGGCCCTCGCCAGGAGCGACCGGGCGCGGCTGGCGACGGTGCTCTACAACCTGGCCGAATCGTTGCGGCTGATCGCCTACGCTATCTATCCGGTTATGCCGCAGACGGCGGCGGCCATCGCCGCGCAGTTGGGCTTTGAGTTCCAGACGAAGGGCGCGTGGGAGCAAATGGTCGCCTGGGGCGGCTATCCGGCAGGAGCGACGGTGACGGGCAAGCCCCAGCCCCTATTCCCGCGCTTGCAGTAGGCCGTGACGCTGGTAGATACACACGCCCACCTGACGGCGGCGGAGTTCGACGACGACCAGGAGGCGGTCATCGAGCGGGCCAGACAAGCAGGGGTGGAGCGCATCGTGGTGGTCGGCTTCGACCTTCCCACCAGCCGGCAGGCGGTGGCCCTGGCCGAGCAGCACCGGGGGCTGGGGGCGGCGATAGGGATACATCCCAACGATGCACAGCATCTGGGGGCAGAGGAGAAGACGGCACTGGCGAAATTGGCGGCCAATCCGGCAGTGGTGGCCATCGGTGAGACTGGCCTCGACTTTTACCGCCAGCGTGCCCCGCGCGAGAAGCAGCTCGAGGCTTTTCGCTGGCACCTGGACCTGGCGAGCGAGCGCGGCCTGCCGGTGATCGTCCACGACCGGGACGCGCACGACGACACGCTCTCCGCGTTGAAGGAGCACGCCGCCGGCCGCCGGATACGTGGGGTGATGCACTGCTTTTCTGGCAGCGAAGCGTTCTTGGAAGAGGTGCTGGCGCTGGGGATGTACATATCGCTGGGCGGGCCCCTGACCTACCCCAACGCTCGGGGCCCCGTGGAGATTGCCCGGCGCGTTCCTCTGGAGGCCCTGCTGCTGGAGACGGACTGTCCCTGGCTGACGCCGGCCCCGCATCGCGGGAAGCGGAACGAGCCGGCGTATGTGCAGCTCGTGGCGCGCCGGGTGGCAGAGGTGCGCGGGCAGCCGGAGGCTGAAGTGGCGGCGGCCACCAGCGCCAATGCCCGGGCCCTGTTCCGGATGGCATGAGAAAAGGGTGGGTGTGCAGGATTTGATACTCACGTGGCCGACAGGGGAGCGCGGATGCAGTCGTTGAATAGGCAACCGTGGCCGGAAGCGATTCAGGACGACCTCCAGGAGGTGGAACAACTGCTGGAGAAGGTGACATCGGTTGAGTATCTGCCGATGGCCTACCTTCTGCAGCACACCCTGTTGGGCAAGGGCAAGCGCCTGCGGCCGGCCCTGGTGCTGCTGGCGGCGAAATTCCACAGCTACCGGCCCGAGGTGCTGGTGCCCACGGCGGCGGCCATCGAGCTGCTGCATACGGCTACCCTGGTGCACGACGACCTCATCGACAACGCCGGTTCTCGACGCGGATCGCCCACCCTGAACACGATGACCAGCGTGCGGGCGACGGTCCTCGTGGGCGACTACCTCTTCGCGCAGTCAGCCATTCTGGCCGTCTCGTCGGAGAATATTCCCGCGATGAAGTCCTTCTCGCGGGCGCTGGTCACCATCTGCGACGGCGAGCTGCGGGAGGTCCTGACGGCCGGCCAGCTCAACAATGCCAGGGAGGAGTACTATCGGCGCATCGACAGCAAGACGGCGGCGCTGTTCAGCGCGGCCACCGAGGTGGGCGGCATCCTCAGCGACGCGCCGGAGCACATCTGCCGGGCGCTGGCGGAGTATGGCCACGGGTTGGGAATGGCCTTTCAAATCGTGGACGACGTGCTCGACTTCGTGGGCGACGAGCGGCAGATGGGCAAGCCGGTGGGCAACGACCTGCGCCAGGGCACCCTCACCCTGCCGGCCATCTATCTGATGGAGCTGTATCCCGACGACAGCTCCGTCGCCGATCTGTTTGCCGTCGACACCGACCGCGAGGAGAAGGTGCGCCAGGTGGTGGAGATGGTGACCAACTCGCCGGCCGTGGAGCGCTCCTACGCGGAGGCCCGAGAATTCGTCGGCCGGGCCCAGGCCGCCCTGCAAGTGCTCCCCGACAACGAGTACCGGCAGGCATTGATGGAGACGGCCGAGTACGTCGTCGGCCGGCGGCAGTAGATGCCTGGCCGAGTAGCGCGCGAGATGGCTGCGGGACCCGCCAGCAGAGAGCATTACCGGGAGGAGAGACCCTGAGACTGGCCGAGCTCTGTGCCGAGATCGATGTGCTCACCTGGCGAGGAGAGGGCCAGGTGGAGATCACCGGCATCGTCGACGACTCCCGCCATGCCGGCCCTGGATGTCTCTTCGTCGCCATCCCTGGCATAACCCACGACGGCCACGCCTACGCCGCCTCCGCCGTGCAGCGGGGGGCAGCCGCCCTGATCGTGGAGCGAGAGCTGCCCGAGCTGGCGGTGCCGCAGGCCGTGGTGCCGAGTGCCCGGCGGGCCCTTGGCCAGGCCGCCTCCGCCTTCTATGGATATCCATCTCGCCATCTTCGACTTATCGGCGTCACCGGCACCGACGGCAAGACCACCACGATACACTTCATCTATTCCATCCTTCGAGAAGCTGGCCGCAAGGTGGGTTTCGTGAGCACAGTCCAGGCCCGTATCGGCGGGCGCTCGCTGGAGACGGGCCTGCATACCACTACGCCGGAGGCCCTGGAGCTGCAGGGCTACCTGGCGGAAATGGTGAACGCGGGTACCGAATACGGCGTCCTGGAGGTCAGCTCCCACGCTCTGGACCAGGAGCGGGTGGCCGGCTGCGACTTCGACGTGGCGCTCATCACCAACCTCAGCCACGAGCACCTTGACTACCACGGCACGCCCGAGCAGTACCTGGCGACTAAGGCGAGACTGTTCCGCTCCCTGTCGAAGGCATATCGCAAGCCCGGCGTGCCCAAGACCGCCATACTCAACGCCGACGACGGATCGTACCCTGCGCTGAAGGGCGTTCCGGCGGACCGGCAGTACACCTACGCCCTTGATGGGCCGGCCGACTTCCGGGCCGGCGACATTCGCGTCACCCCGGAGGGGAGCAGCTTTCTGGTCCACACTCCTCATGGCCAGCTCGAGGTACACACCAGGCTGTTGGGCCGGTTCAATGTTTATAATGCACTGGCCGCCCTGGGGGTGGCGAGCAGCCAGGGCATTGCCGGGGAGGCCATCCAGCGGGGGATCGAGGCTGTGGGCAACGTGCCGGGCCGGATGGAGCCGGTGGACGAAGGGCAGGACTTCAAGGTGCTGGTGGACTTTGCCGTGACGCCCAATGCTCTGCAGGGAGCGCTGGGTGTGGCGCGCTCGCTCACCGATGGGCGCGTAATCGTGATGTTCGGTTGTGCGGGGCTGCGCGACGCGCAGAAACGCCCTATAATGGGTGAGATGGCGGGCCGCTTGGCCGATGCCACCGTCATCACCGCCGACGACCCCCGGACCGAGGACCTCGAGGAGATAATGCGGCAGATCGCTGCGGGCTGCGCAGCCGCGGGCCGCCGGGAGGGCGACGGCTACTGGATGATCGGCGACCGGGAGGAGGCGATAGCGTTCGCCCTAGGGCTGGCCCGGCCGGGCGACGTCGTGCTGCTGGCAGGGAAGGGCCACGAGCGATCCCTGGCCATCGGCGACGAAGAGCGACCTTGGGATGAGGTGGAGGTGGCGCGGGCGGCGCTGCGACGACTGCAAGCGGGAAAACGAGGAAGACGACAATGAAGATAGCCTTTCCCCATATGGGACATATCTGGGTGCCGTTGAAGACCCTGTTCGATAAGGCGGGGGTAGAATGCGTCGTCCCTCCGCCTACCAGCCGGCGCACCCTCACCCTGGGGGCGAAGTACTCGCCGGAATGGATGTGTATGCCGTACAAGGTGAACCTGGGCAATTACATGGAGGCGCTGGAAGCCGGTGCCGACACGCTGCTGGGAGTGGCCGGGCCGGGGCTGTGCCGCCTGGGGCAGTACGCCCGGACCCACGAGACCGCCCTGCGCGAGCTGGGCTACGACTTCGAGATGCTGACCTTCGACTGGCAGGAGGCCCAGATCGTCGGCCTGGTCAAGTTCATCAAGCGCCTGTTCCCCAACCGCTCCTGGCCGACGGTCATCGGGGACGTGAAATTCGGCGTCACTCAGCAGCTATTCCTTTTGGACGATCTGGAGAAGCTCACCCACAAGCTGCGGCCGCGCGAGGTGCGTCGCGGGGCAGTGACCAAGGTCTGGCGAACGGTGCCCGACCGCATCTGTGCGGCCCATTCGCCGGGCGACCTCAACCGCGCGAAGAAGGAGATCCTGGCTGAGTTCGACGCCGTCGAGCTGGACCGGGAGCGCGAGGTGCTGCGGGTGGGCGTGCTGGGCGAGTTCTTCATGGCCATCGAGCCGTTCTGCAATCTGGACCTGGAGGAAGAGCTGGGCAGGCTGGGGGTAGAGGTCACCCGCGGCGCGTGGCTGAGCGACTGGGCCAAGATATGGCTCTTTCTGGAAGCGCTCGGCATCAGCCACGGGCAGAAGGTGAAGAAGGCGGCCGCGCCGTACCTGAGCCGGGACGTGAGCGGCGACGCCGTGCAGTCCGTCGGCGAGACGGTGCTACACTCGCAGGAGGGCTTCGACGGCATCGTCCATCTGCAGCCCTTCACATGTATGCCGGAGATCGTGGCCCAGAACCTTCTCCCGAAGGTCAGCCGCGAGCACAACATTCCGGTGCTGTGCGTCATCCTGGACGAGCAGATGGGCAAGGCGGGGCTCCAGACCCGGTTGGAGGCCTTCGTCGATCTGATGCGGCGGAACCGAGTGCGCCGGCAGCGGGCCAGGAAGGCGTCGTGAGAATGCTATGTCGGCTGACAGGCAATCTGGTAGAATTGAATTGATGTTTGGAGATGGAGAAGCAGGCTTGATACGAGGGGACGGCGATGACTAAGTATATCTTCGTTACGGGAGGCGTGGTTTCAGGTGTCGGCAAGGGGGTGACCGTCGCTTCCATCGGTCGCCTCCTCAAGAGCCGTGGCCTCTCTGTCTCCGCCGTCAAGCTCGATCCGTACCTGAATGTCGACCCCGGCACGATGAACCCCTACCAGCACGGAGAGGTCTATGTCACCGAGGACGGCGGGGAGACCGACCTGGACCTGGGCCACTACGAGCGCTTCATCGATACCGACCTCACCAAGGCCTCCAGCGTCACCACCGGCCAGGTGTACTCGTCGACGCTGCTCAAGGAGCGCCGCGGCGACTTCCTGGGCGGGACCATTCAGGTGATTCCCCACATCACCAACGAGATAAAGGAGCGCATCGCCGAGGTCGGACGCCAATCGGGCGTGGACGTGGTGGTGGCCGAGGTGGGCGGGGTGGTAGGCGATATCGAGAGCCTGCCCTTCCTGGAGGCCATCCGCCAGATGCACCGGGAGATGGGCACCCGTAACGCGCTTTACGTGCACGTCACCCTGCTGCCGTATCTGGGCGCCACCGGCGAGCTGAAGACCAAGCCCACCCAGCACAGCGTAAAGGAGCTGCGGAGCATCGGCATCCAGCCGGATGTCATCATCTGCCGGTCGGACCGGCCGATGGGCGACGATCTGAAGGACAAGATATCCCTGTTCTGCGATGTCGAGAGGCAGGCCGTCATTCCACTGTCCACGGTGGACACCATCTATGAGGTGCCGCTGATCCTGGAGGAGGCGGGCCTGGGCGAGTACCTGGTGGGGAAGCTCGAGCTGCCTGCCCAACCTCCCGACCTGGAGCAGTGGCGCACGATGGTGGAGCGGATGAAGTCGACCCGGAAGCAGGTGCATATCGGCCTGGTGGGGAAGTACATCGAGTTGCACGATTCCTACCTCTCGGTGGTCGAGGCGCTGCGCCACGCCGGTGCCTACAACGACTGCGAGATCGTGATAGACTGGGTCGATTCCGAGTCGCTCGAGCAGAACGGCGTGGCCGAGGCCCGCCTGGGCCAGGTGAACGGCATCGTGGTGCCCGGCGGCTTCGGGTCGCGCGGCATTGCCGGCAAGATCAGGGCGGCACGCTATGCCCGGGAGTACAAGGTCCCGTATCTGGGGCTGTGTCTGGGGATGCAGATAATGGTCATCGAGCTGGGCCGGCACGCCCTGGGCAACGACGAGCCCAACAGCACCGAGTTCGACGAGCACACCCGCTACCCCGTGATCGATTTGATGCCCGAGCAGCGGGGCGTTGCGGCCAAGGGCGGCACGATGCGCTTGGGGACTTACCCCTGTTGCCTGGTGCCTGGAACGAAGGCCGCGGCGGCCTTTGGGGAGCCGGTGGTGTATGAGCGGCACCGCCACCGCTTCGAGTTCAACAACGATTACCGCCAGTTGTTGACGGACGCCGGGCTGGTGATCAGCGGGATGTCGCCCGACGGACGGCTGGTGGAGATAGCGGAGATGGCCGACCACCCGTGGATGGTGGGGTGCCAGTTCCATCCCGAGCTGAAGTCGCGCCCCACGCGGCCGCACCCGCTGTTCCGGGAGTTCGTGGCGGCGGCGAAGGAGACCCTGCGCGAGGGAGAGCAGGTGCCGCTGCCAATCGGAGATGTAGGAGGCTGACGTTCATTTCGCCCAGCGGGCTGCGACTCCCGCCTGGGTGGACGCAGAAACCGATGAAGATGAAATTGAGGGGAGAGCGATGCGTTTGTTCGTAGATACCGCCAACGTGGACGAGATCCGGGAAGCCGCTTCCTGGGGGGTGGTCAGCGGCGTCACCACCAACCCCAGCCTGATGTCCAAGAACGCGGGCCGTTCTTTCCGCGATGTGATCACCGAGATCGCCTCTATCGTAGACGGGCCCATCAGCGCCGAAGTGACCAGCACCGACCCCGAGGAGATGGTGCGGGAGGGCACAGAGATAGCCGCCTGGCATCCCAACGTGGTCATTAAGGTGCCGATCATCCCCAACGGGCTGAAGGCGGCCAAGGTGCTCGTCGGCAAGGGCGTGCGCGTGAATATGACCCTCTGCTTCTCGGTGAACCAGGCGCTGCTGGCCGCCGCCGCGGGGGCGACCTTCGTCAGCCCGTTCGTGGGCCGGCTGGACGACATCGGCAACAAGGGCATGGAAGTGGTGGCCGATATCGTGGACGTCTACGAGCGGTACGGCATCCCCACCCAGGTGATCGCGGCCAGCCTCCGCCATCCCGCCCATGTGGTAGCGGCAGCCCTGGCCGGCTCCCATATCGCCACCATCCCGTATCCGGTGATGATGCAGATGGTGAAGCATCCTCTCACGGACAATGGTCTGGCGGCGTTTATGAGGGACTGGGAGAAGTTCAAGCAGGGGTAACATGCCCCGGGGGCGCATATGCGCGAGGGACCGTCTCCCGGCGTTGCCCGCCCGAGTCAAATACTACTTGACTGCGAAAAAGAGAGGCGGGCACCCGGAGCGACGCGCGATGAATGAGCTCGTTGCTCCGCGCCCGCTCACCGGAATGCTCCATATGGACTGCTGTCTTGTTTTTCAGAGCGGAAAGAACTGCCGGGCCAGGGCCAGGGCCAGGCCTACTTGCTGTCGAGGACGTTGTAGAGGGTGCGCGTGACTCCGGCCACGGACCGGTCCACATCACGCCTCAGGGGCGAGCTCTGTAGATAGCGCTCTGCGGCCTCTCGGCTCTCCCATATGGCGACCGACACGCTGTCGTTCGGGTCCTCCACCCCCTGCAGGCTGTAGGCGTGGAGGAGGCCGGGTATCTCTTTGAAGCGACGGAAGAACTCCGCCGTTTGCTCGGTGGGTGGTTGATGCACGCGCAGAATATAAGCAAACATTGCCGACGCTCCTTCTTTCTGTGTGCCAGCGGACTCTTTGTTCCAGCATGAGGCAACGCCACTATCGTGGTCAGAAATGGCAAAACAAACCTGTGCCTGCTGCGACAAGGGAATTTCAGCGGCCTGAGATGTGGGAGATGGGTATGTAGTTGTTCCGCTAGACGGCCTTGCTGCTGGTGACCTGCTCGCCCGTTTCCGGCACCTTCCGCTTGGGACTGGCCGAGCCCTTGGACAGGATAATGCTCATTATCCTGCCTTCCATCACTGGAGTGCGCTCGATGGCGGCGGTCGATTCCAGCTTCTTGGCGATATCGTCCAGGAGCTGGCGGCCTAGCTGCGGATGGGCCATCTCCCGGCCCTTGAACCGGATGCTGACCTTGACCTTATCCCCCTCCTCCAGGAATCTCTGGATGGCGCGGGTCTTGAAGTCCAGGTCGTGCTCGTCGGTCTTGGGGGTGAGACGGACCTCCTTGATGAGAACCGTCTTCTGGTGCTTCCTGGCCTCCCGCTCCTTGCGGGTCTGTTCATACTTGAACCGGCCGTAGTCCATTAGACGAACGACAGGAGGGACAGCGCCCGGAGCCACTTCCACCAGGTCGACATTTCGCTCTCGCGCCATGCGCAAAGCCTCGACCAGGGGAACTACCCCGATCTGCTCTCCCTCCTCACCGATGACACGCACCTCGCGTGCCCTGATCTGATCGTTGATGCGCAAGTCTTTTGCTGGGATGTGTGCATCACCTCACTTTGAAACATATTTCCCATCGGCCCCCTTCTGCTGAGTGGTCAGCCACTACCTGAAGCAAGCGACGGGATTTGCTTAAATTATATTTGCCGGTAATGAAGTTGTCAAGTGATAGTCGGCCATACAGAATACACGTTGGCCTGCGTGGCCGGCAACCCTTGCTATCTTGATGGCAGGGCCTGCTCTTAAAATAGCGAAGCATTTTCATCCGCGGTGGCGTCCCGAAGGGACATGGGCACTTTTCAAAGTCGCCGGCCAGGAATCAGACAGCTCTTCGGTTGCCTTGCCAATGGCAGTTTACCTCACCTCCGGCCTTCGGCCACCCCTCGCCACGGCGAGGGGCCAGGGGGTGAGGTAAGCCCCCAAGCAGCCGGATCAGCGGACTTTGAAAAGGCCCTTTCTTGATGGCAATGTCTTCGCCCACTGGGGCAGCGGCGTGATATACTTTAGCCGCCGGCGAATGGCGGCCGGCGTCCCGGTCTCAACATCGCCCCGGAGGCACTTATGCAGTTCGCACAGTTGACCCAGTTCTTCGAGGAGCTCGAGAAGACATCCAGCAGAAAAAGCCTGGTACAGATCCTGGCGCGGCTCTTCGCCGCCGCCGACGCCAACGAGGTAAGCAAGCTGGCCTATCTGTGCCAGGGCCGGCTGGTCCCCTTCTTCGAGCCGCTGGAGATCGGCATGGGCGAGAAGATGGTGGCCGAAGCCCTCGCCAATGCTTATGGTAAGCCGCGGCAGGATGTGCTGCGCCGCTTCGGCGAGTTGGGCGACCTGGGCCTGGTGGCCGCGGAGCTGGCGGGGCAAACCACCATCGAGCCGGACACGCTGTCGGTCGACGACGTCTACGATGCGCTCTACGCCATTGCCACCACCGCCGGCAGCGGCTCCGTGGAGTCGAAGGTGGGCCGGCTGGCGGAGCTGCTGCGGCACCTCGACCCGCTCTCGGCGAAGCACCTCGTCCGCATCCCGCTGGGCAGACTGCGCCTGGGCATCGGCGATCCCACGGTGCTCGATGCTCTCTCCTTCGCCAGGGTCGGCGACACCAGCCTGCGCAAGCAACTGGAGCGGGCCTACAACCTCACGTCCGACCTCGGCTACATCGCTCACGTCTTCTGGCAGGAGGGTATCGAGGCGGTGCAACACATCGGCGTGGTGCTGGGCAAGCCGATTCGCCCCGCCCTGGCCGAGCGGCTGCCCTCGGCGGAGGCCATCATCGCCAAGATGGGACGTTGCGCCGCCGAGCCGAAGTACGACGGCTTTCGCTGCCAGGTGCACAAGATGGGCGGCGACATCCGGGTGTTCTCTCGCAACCTGGAGAATATGACTGATATGTTCCCCGAGATCGTGGGTGCGGCCCGCACCCAGATACACGCCGAGACGGCCATCGTCGAGGGCGAGGCGGTGGCCTACAACGCCGAGTCGGAGGAGTTCTACCCGTTCCAGGAGACCACCCGGCGGCGCCGCAAGCACGACATCGACCGGATGGCGGAGGAGCTGCCGCTGCGGCTTTTCGTCTTCGACCTGATGTACGTGAACGGCGAGGACTACACTCACTGCACCTATATCGAGCGCCGTGAGAAGATCGCCGAGATCCTGGTCGAGGACACCGTCCTGGCCGTCTCGCCTTCGATCGCCACCGACAGCGCCAAAGTTCTGAACGATTACTTCCTAGACAACATCCAGAAGGGGCTGGAGGGAATCGTGGCCAAGCGGCCCGATACCATCTACCAGGCCGGCGCCCGCAACTTCAACTGGGTGAAGCTGAAGCGGAGCTCCGGCGGCGAGCTCCAGGACACGGTCGACTGCGTCATACTCGGCTACATATACGGCCGGGGCAAGCGGGCCACCTTCGGTGCCGGCGCTCTGCTGACGGGTGTCTACGACCCGGAAAAGGACGAGTTCGTGACGGTCACTAAGATCGGCACGGGCCTGACGGACGAGGAGTGGCGCAGCATCAGGGAGCTGTGCACGCCGGTGCCGGAGCGACCGGCCCGGGTGAACTCGCTGATCGTGCCGAGCGTGTGGGTGGAGCCGACCGTGGTAATCGAGGTGCTGGCCGACGAGATCACCCGCTCACCGATACATACTGCCGGCAAGGGGGGCGATCAGCCGGGCTACGCCCTGCGGTTCCCGCGGCTGGTATCCTTCCGCGGCGCCGACAAGCGCCCCGAGGATGCCACCACGGTGGCCGAGATCATCGAGATGTACGAGGCCCAACGGAAGAAGCTGGTAACATAGAGTCGTCGCATCACCTGGGCGGCTAAAGGAGAGGAGCATATGAGCAATGGCGTCTTCGATTTGCTAGTAAAGGGCGGCCGGCTTATCGACCCGGCCCAGGATATCGACGGGGTGCGCGATGTTGCCATCGCCAACGGGAAGGTGGTGGCCGTAGAGCCCAGCCTGCCCGCCCAGCAGGCCAAGCGCGTGCTGGATGCCAGCGGCAAGGTCGTCACCCCCGGTTGGGTCGACCTCCACGTACATGTGTACTGGGGCGTCTCGCACTACGGCATTGAGCCGGATGCCACCTGCCTTGGCCGCGGTGTCACCACGGCAGTAGACCTTGGGTCGGCGGGCGCCAACACGTTCCCCGCCTTTCGCCGCTTCATCATGGAGCGGGCCAGGACCCGCCTCTACGCGTTCCTCAATATATCTTCGGCGGGAATGATCTCGGAGGCCGTAGGGGAAAACGAGGAGCTCCGCTTCCTCAACCCAGAGCTGGCGGTCAGGGTGGTCAACGCCAACCGCGACCTGCTGATGGGCATCAAGGTGCGCGTCAGCCGCAGCTACGTCGGCTCGAGCGGGCTGGAGCCCCTGAGCCGCGCCCGCCAGGCAGCCGATGCCGTCCGGCTCCCGCTGGCCGTCCACCCCAACGATCCGGATGGCACGCTCGGCGATATCCTCTCGTCGCTGAACGCCGGAGATATCCTCACTCACTGCTTCCACGGCCGCGCCCAGGGCATCCTGGATGCGGAGGGCAAGGTCAGGCCCGAGGTGTGGGACGCCGTCCAGCGCGGAGTGCTCTTCGACGTGGGCCACGGACGGGGCAGCTTCAGCTTCCCGGTCGTGGAGCGCGCCTTAGAGCAGGGCCTCGTGCCCTACTCCATCAGCAGCGACCTTCACACCTACAGCCTCTACGGGCCGGTGTTCGATCAGGCCACGACGTTATCGAAGTTCCTCTACCTGGGACTGTCCCTGCCGGAGGTCGTTCGCCTCACCACTACCAACCCCGCCCGGGCCATCGGCAAGGGAGACACGCTGGGCACTCTGAAGCCGGGCGCCGAGGGCGACGTCACCATCTGTGAGCTGGTGGAGGGGCGGGTCCACCTCGAGGACTGCGAGGGGAACACCCGGGTGGGGCGACAGCGCATCGTGCCGCTGACGGCCGTACGGAACGGCCGCGTCTACCGGGCGGGCCGGGTGCGCTCCTCGATCTAAACACGACGGGGCCTTTCTGTTGTCACCCTGTCCTAGCGCCAATCGGCCCGGAAGAGCGACAGGACGTTGAGCCACAGGGGAATGGTCTGCTTGTAGGGGGCGGGTTACCCGCCCCTGGATCTCCTGCAAGAATGGCCCTCACCCCAGCCTCGCCACGGCGAGTCGCCTATGGCGACCTCTCCCAAGGGGAGAGGGTGCAGGGCCTACCGCTGCCCTGAAGAGGGCCGGTTCACGCAGTTCTCCCCGCCGATCCCCCAGCTCGCCTTCGGCACATCATATATGACGACCTGCACGGCCCCTTCGGGACAACCGATGACCCCCACGGTGGCGTCCGTCAATGCCTTGATGAGGCTCGCCTTGTCCTCATTGGAGCGCCCTTCCCACAGCTCGACACGAATTATCGGCATCGCGTATCCCTCCTTTACCACTTTGTCCAGGTGCAGCTTCCCCAGGCAGGGACAGCTACAGGGCCATGTAGCCGCCGTCGACGAACAGGGTCTCGCCGGTGACAAAGGACGCAGCCTCCGACGCCAGGAAGACGGCCGGACCCACCATTTCCCTCGGCTCGGCCAGCCGGCCCATCGGCGTCCGCGCGATGATGCCGGCTTCCCAGCCCTCCGTATCCACCAGTGGCTGGATCAGCGGCGTGCGGGTGAACCCTGGACAGATGGCGTTCACCCGGACGTTATAAGGCGCCCACTCCACCGCCAGCACCTTGGTCAACTGGCTGACCGCTCCCTTGGCCGAGGAATAGCCGGACTGGCGGGCGGTGACGATGTGCCCCATTATCGAGCTGATGTTGATCATGCTGCCTC
>JAMCWG010000111.1 GCA_023475235.1 Chloroflexota bacterium | reverse complement strand
TTTGTCCCACTTCTTCAAATCGATAGCGTCGATGTTGTGGATGACTACACCATCCGCATCAACCTCAAGGGCGGGCCGGCCGGCATCCTGTACCGTCTGGGGGATGCTGTCGGCATACGACCCTATATGGTATCGAAGGCAGCAGCCGACCGGGATGGTGATGAGGCTTTCACCCGCCGGCCAGTGGGAACGGGCCCTATGCAGTTCGTGGACTGGGTGACGGGCGACCGCATCGATTTGAAGAAGTGGGACAAATACTGGGAGAAGGGGAAAGATGGACAGCCACTCCCATACTTAGACGGGGCTGTTCTGCGCGTGATTCGGGAAGAGACCGTCGGGGTCACCGAGGTGCGCAGCGGCAACGTCGATCTCTTCGACTACGTCGAGCCCCAGAGTTTTCCCGCTATCAAGGCCGATCCCAACCTCGAGCTGGTGGAGTTCCCCTGGGTCGGTAATGTGAATTACCTCATCTTCAACGTGAAGAAGCCGCCATTTGATAACGTTAAGCTGCGCCAGGCCGCTCTGTACGCCATCGACCGCGAGGGCATCGCCAAAGCTGCTGGCATGGGGGATGGGCGCCCATCGTACTATTATTGGGGACCGGGCGACCTGGGGTACGACGAGACGCTGCCCCACTACACTTTCGATATGAACAAGGCCAAGCAACTGGTGGCCGAGGCGGGCTTCCCCAATGGCGTAGATGTGACCGACGACTACTTCCACGTCGAGGTGATGGACCGTACCGCCCAAGCATTCAAGCAGACATGGGACCAGGCGGGGATTCGCACCACCTTGAACATGTCGGAGAGGACGGCCTTCGTGTCTAAGCTGCAGGTAGGTGACTTCCAGGTCGCCAACTCCATCCGGCAGTGGGGCGAGTCGGACCCCGATGCATACTCGTATCGCCTGACCTCGGATGGCACCTTCAATTTCGCCCACTTCCAGAACGCCGACATGGACAAGTGCATGGAAGAAGGCCGGGACACGGCAGATGACGCTAAGCGGGCCGAGATCTACAAGCGCTGCGAGCAGATCCTGTTTGAGAATGCGCCCTATGACCAGGTGTGGTTCAGCCCATACGCAATAGTCGTCAACAAGAAAGTCAAGGACTGGGAGCCGCATTTCTTCAGCCGGGTCAAGCTGCGCGACGTTTGGCTCGACCAGTAGCCCTATCGATGCAGGGACGATTCACCTTTGGCGAATCGTCCCTGCTATAACTCCGCACACAGTCTCAGGCAGACCTCGGATTACGACATGTGACCCGAGCACGCCCGCGTTTCAGGTCAGCCCATGCCCCTTGCCCATGAATACGTTTTCGAAAAGCACTTGACGCAAGGAAAATCAGTGTCTATAATGCGACGGTCGATTGCATACAATCTTGCGATTGAGCTATTCTTGGTTGGAGTGTCGAGCAGACGGATAGGACGAACGCCGCGAGCGTTCAAGATGTCAGATAAAATCCGGTCAGCTTGGCAACTGAGGAGACAGTCTGGCGATGGCAGCCGAATCTGCGCTCAAAACGCTACAGCGTCATACCCTTAGTGCCTCGGTTTATGCGAGCATAAAACAAGCGATTATTTCGGGAGAACTGCCTCCTGGCAGCCGGATCACGGAGAAGATGTTGGAACAGACACTTGGTGTCAGCCGGAGTCCTGTGCGGGAGGCGATAGCGCGCCTTGCCCAAGAGGGCTATTTGATTGGAAAGGCATACAAGGGGTATCGAGTGAATCACCCGACGGCCCGTGAGGTGCGGGAGATCTACGAGGTGCTCATCGCTCTGACCGAACTATCGCTGACCTTGGCAATGCAGCGCGCCGATGACGAACAACTGTCAGAACTCCTGGCTCTGGTGGAGGCGATGGAGCGCGGGCTGGCGGAAGGCCGGATCTCCGAGTACGGCGTGGCAGTGGCTAACTTTCGGCGGCGGGCAGTCGCTTTTTCTCAGAATGAGACTCTGGCGAGACTTTACGATCAACTTGTGAATCAGCCGGCGCACATCAAGCTGTGGGCAATCGACGATCTGATAGCTGTGAAGCGCAGGGCCCCTGATTTGACGCGGTTGCGGCTGGCCCTTCTGGAGGGGGATGGGGCCACCGCCGGTCGAGTGATGGCCGACAAGATGCAGCGGGCGCTGAACGACGTGCTGGCAGAACTGGAGGAAAAGGAGGCGAATATGTCAAGGTAGGTGGTAGACCAGTGCTGCGGCGAACACTTAGTTAGGGACTAGTCTGAAATGGTGCACCATTCTCGTCCTTAGTGGTGCCCCAAAGAGGAACGAGTGCTCAGAACACAATGAGAACAGAATGAAGGAGTAGGCTCGATGATGGCTCAGTTCAGGACGATTATGGCATCAATGGTGGTGGCGCTCGGTCTGCTGGCCGCCTGTGCGGCACCGGGTGTGCCCACGGCCATACCAGCCAAGCCGCCGGCCCCTGCTGCCGCCACGGCGGCGCCCCAGGCTGCCGCTACCACGGCTGCCCCCGCCCCCACAGCCCCGGCCGCTGCCGCGCCCAAGGTCAAGCGCGGCGGGACCCTTCGGGCGGCGTATTTCGAGGAGTGGGCCCCTACCCTCGATCCCCACAGCATGACCTCGGTGCCCTTCGGCTTCGAGCTGATGTACGATACGCTGGTTCGGACCTCCCTGGATGTCAAGACCGGCAAGCGCACCAATAAGCCGGGGCTGGCCGAGTCCTGGGACCAGCCCGACCCCAAGACTATCGTTATGAAGCTCCGGAAGGGCGTTGTCTTCCAGGACGGCAGCCCGTTCAATGCCGAGGTCGCCAAGTGGAACCTGGACCGGATGCGGACCTGGGCCAAGTCCGCGGCTAAGACGGATGTCGCGGTCATCGATAGCGTCGACATCGTGGATGATTACACCATCCGGATAAACCTCAAGGGGGCACCTGCCGGCATCCTGTACCGCCTGGGGGATACCCTCGGCCTACGGGGTTGGATTGCATCCAAGGCCGCCGTGGACCGGGATGGGGAGAATGCCCTTACCCGCCGCCCGGTGGGAAGCGGCCCGATGCAGTTCGTCGAATGGCTGACGGGCGACCGCATCACCGTTAAGAAATGGGACAAGTACTGGGAGAAGGGTGCAGACGGCCAGCCGCTGCCCTACCTGGACGGCGCCGTCCTGCGGGTGATCGTCGATGAGACCGTTGGCGTCACCGAGATGAGGACCGGCAACCTGGATATCTACGGTCAGGCTGAACCGCGCAACTTCGCTGTCATCAAAGCTGATCCCAAACTCGACCTGGTGCAGTTCCCTTGGGTGGGCCTCGTAAACTATCTGATCTTCAATGTCGAGAAGCCTCCGTTCAACAACATCAAAGTCCGCCAGGCAGCACTGTATGCCATCGACCGGGAAGGCATTGCCAAGGGTGCTGGCCAAGGCATAGGAGTACCGTCCTATTACTATTGGGGACCGGCAGACCTGGGGTATGACGACAAGCTGCCCCACTACACCTTCGATATGAACAAGGCCCAGCAGTTGATGAAGGACGCTGGCTTTGCTAGCGGTGTGGATGTAGTGGATGACTTCTTCCAGAACGAGCTCATGCAGCGCACCGCCGAGGCCTTCAAGCAGACCTGGGACAAGGCAGGAATCCGCACCGAGCTGAACCTGTCCGAGCGGACCGCGTTCGTATCCAAGCTGCAGGTGGGCAATTTCCAGGTGGCGAACTCCATCCGGCAGTGGGGTGAATCGGACCCCGATGCATACTCGTATCGCTTGACCTCGGAAGGCACCTTCAACTTCGCCCACTTCAAGAACGCCGATATGGACAAGTGCATGGAGGAAGGACGGAACACGGCGGACGACGCCAAGCGGGCCGAGATCTACAAGCGATGCCAACAGATACTCTTCGAGAACGCGCCCTACGACCAGGTATGGTTTACGCCCTACGTTATTGTCGTCAATAAGGCCGTAAAGGGTTGGGAACCCAATCACTTCACCAGAGTCAAGATGCACGACGTCTGGATCGATAAGTAGAGTCCCTGCTCGCCGGGCGGCGGAGATATACCACCGCCCCAATGCCTTTGCTAGTCTGCCTGTAACCAGCACCATTGTGTCCTCTCGATAGATCGAGGACACTGCACGACCCTTGCGCAGGTTCGGAGAACCTGCGCAAGGGCGCGTCCATCGCGCTTGGGGTCTTTTCATTCTCGGTCCAGGAGCGCCTTGGGGACAGGCACGCCCTCACCCCGACCCTCTCCCAGAGGTCGCCACAGGTCCGTAGCGGAGCGGCGCAACGCCGCACCGCAGGTCTCCGAAGGCGACTCGCCTTTGGCGAGATACCCTTCGGGCACGACTCGCCTGGGCGAGGAGAGGGTGCCTTGAGCCCGTATTATCCCCTCACCTCTCCCTCTGGGAGAGGTCGCCCGAGCGAAGCGAGGGCGGGTGAGGGTGCGCGAGCCACCAATCGCGGCAGGGCAACGCGAGAATGAAAAGTTTCCATGTCCCTTCGGGACGCCACCGCGGATGAAAAAATGGTGTGCTGCACCCGTAGCCGCGGCCTAAATCCGCGTCATTTTCAGAAGAGAGAGAGACCCTGCATCGCGCTTGATTTTCCTCTCGCCGCAAGCCCAATCTGTGCTAGACTAGCCCTCGAGCGCTGCTCGCGTGGCGGTGCGCGAATAAGCGGTACTGTCTTACGTTAGGAGAGAGCTGTGGATAACAGGCCGGCCATTGCCCTGACTATGGGAGATGCTGCGGGCATAGGCCCTGAGATTACGGCGAAGGCCTTCTCCCGGCCGGAGGTGAGCGCCGCCTGCCGCCTGCTCGTCATCGGCGATGTCGGCGTAATGAGGAATGCCCTCAAGGCAGCCGGCATCGACGTGGCGATGCATTGTATCAAGTCACCATCGGAGGCCGTCTTCGCCGAGGGTCAGATGGAGATACTGGACCTGGACAACGTCGAGGCGGACCGGGTGCCCGTCGGCAAGGTCAACCCGGCTACGGCGCGCGCTGCCCTGGAGGCCGTCGTCACTGCGGCACGGCTGGCCGCCGCCGGGCAGGTGGCTGCGATGGTCTCGGCCCCCACCAACAAGCAGGCCATCCATATGGTCCGTGACGAGGATGCGATGCGGGAGAGTGCCCTGGAGTGGGAGACGCTGGACGAAAGCCCGCGCCGGATGGTGCAGGTAGGGCCGCTTCGCATCTTCGGCGTAACCCCCCACGTCTCGCTGCGCGAGGCCATCGACATGCTGACCGTCGAGCGGATTCTGGACGCTACCCGCCTGGCCAACGAGGCGCTGAGGCGGATGGGCTTCGCTCCGCCGCGGATCGCCGTGGCGGCCATCAATCCCCACGCCGGAGAGGGCGGGCTATTCGGCCGGGAGGAGGTCGACATCATAGGCCCTGCCGTCGAAGCGGCCAGAGCAGAAGGCATTGCCGCCACCGGGCCGATTCCGGGTGACACGGTCTTCGTGCGGGCCAAGAACGGCGAGTTCGACGGCGTGATGGCGATGTATCACGACCAGACCACGATGCCGCCGAAGCTGCTGGGCTTCGGGGGTGGAGTGAGCGTGCCGCTGGACCGGCCGTACATTGCCGTCACCACGGCCCACGGGACGGCTTTCGACATCGCGGGAAAGGGAATCGCCAACCCGCAGAGCCTGGTGGACGCCATCCTGCTGGCGGCCAAGATGGCAGGCCGGCGCGCGTAGCGGGCAGCGTATGGGCTGGTGCGGGCGAGAATTGTGCTGGCCCGTGCCGCCGCTCAAGGAATGGCAGGCCGGTGAGAAGTACGGCGCACGCTCGTGAGAAACGGCGGTGCGCCTTCACTTTGGTCCCACCGCCGCAGTAGATGGCGTCGACGTGTCGTTGACCGCCGGCAAGCGCACACGCGAGAGAATTTGCGAAAAGAATTGGCCCAAAACACTTGACAGACTCACGCGGAAGTAGTATAAAGTTGACTAAGTTGACCGGAATAGTCAACTGTACTCTCGAGCCGGTTGAGCGGAGTGGAGGGGCAGGAGAGGCGCGAGGCATTGCGGAATACG
>JAMCWG010000185.1 GCA_023475235.1 Chloroflexota bacterium | reverse complement strand
CGTGGTTGGCTGCACATCCACGCGTGCAGGTACTCTGGCTGCCCAAGTACACCGCTCACAAGGAGAACCCCGCCGAGCGCATCTGGGGCTTGATGAAAGACGCCGTGGCTGCGAACCGTCTCGCTGGTAACATTGGTGAACTGGTTGCTGGCGCACGGCGCTTCTTCAGCAGGGACTTGCAGCCCCATCCTGTAATGCTGCCGATCAATTCGTGATTCCAACGCCATACTTATGCTCACGTGCTTAGACGCATCGGGGGCGGGCGTAGGCCCTCCGGGCCGGCCACCCGAGATTGCATCAAACCGATCACCGTCCCTTCCCCGAAGCGCATCGTCGCTACTGCAAGCCGGGCGGGCATCCAATGCCCAACGAATTGCTCGCTAAGTTGACACGCCTCTGTCCCGATGCTAATATAGCTTCGAAAATTGCACAGCATGTGGCGTGGGAGTCCGGACCAGTCCGGATCAAAAAGGGGAAGTCGGTGCAAGGCCGACGCTGTCCCGCAACTGTGAGCTGAGCCGGTCGCTGACCTCAGCAAGCCAGATCGCCTGCCCACGCTAGATGCCGCGAGCCTTCGAGGAAAGGCGTGGGCAGACTCGGTCCAAAAGACGGAAGTCCCCCTGTCCGACTCGTGGTGGGGGGCTTTTTATTGGCGGCGCCATTCCTGCCACCCGGTCTCCTCAGAGGGCACATGCAGGATTTCGATAGGAATTAGGTGCTAGATTCTGTGCGCGGTCTATTCATCTCTCTGGCGCTGGCCACACTGTTGGCGGCGGGCTGCGCGCGGGGGCCAGCAGCGCCTCCAGTCCATCCATCTAGTGGAGACTTCCCGCTGAGCTTCACCGACGACGCCGGGCGGGCGGTGACCATCCCGTCGCCTCCGAAGCGGATCGTTTCTCTCTCCCCCAGCAATACCGAGATCCTTTATTATCTCGGCCTGCAGGATCTCGTCATCGGCGTGGATGACTACTCCGATTATCCTCCCCAGGCGAGGACCAAAGAGAAGGTAGGGGGATTCGCCAATACTAACCTGGAGAAGGTCGTCGCCCTGGGACCGGACTTGGTGCTCGCCACCGAGATACACGTGCAACAAGTGGTGCCAGAGCTGGAGCGCCGGGGCCTTAGAGTTGTCGTTCTGATGCCGGAGAGACTGGAGGACGTCTTGGTGAGCCTGCAACTGGTGGGCAAGATGGGTGGCAAGGCACAGGAGGCAGATCAGGCGGCTGATGCCCTGCGAGCCCGCCTTGATGCTATCACCGGCAAGGTTGCCACCGCCGGCAATCGGCCGCGCGTCTTCTACGAAGTCGACGCCACTCCCACTTCGGTCGGGCCCGGCACCTTCCTGGACGATCTCATCACCAAAGCCGGCGGCGATAATATTGCCGCCGATGCCCAGAGCAAGTGGCCCAGGCTCAGCCCCGAGTCCATCGTGTTGCGAGACCCGGAGGTGATTGTTCTGGCCGATCACGGCTTCGGCGAAACCGTGGAGAAAGTGAAAGCCCGACCAGGCTGGGACAAGATCTCCGCGGTTCGTAACGAGCGGGTGGCGCCGGTAGACGTCGATATCACCAACCGGCCCGGGCCGCGCGCCGTCGACGGGCTGGAGGAGCTGGCGAAGATATTCCATCCCGAGGTCTTCCGGTGAGCGCCGTCCCCTCCCTCCGGTCACTGGTTGTCCTGGCGGGCCTTCGCTACCATCGCCCCCAATATGTCCGCCCCCTCGTCGGCCTGGCCGCCCTGGCGCTCATTCTCAGCGTCGTCTTCTCTGTCACCCAGGGGTCCGTGCCGATACCGATGGGCGCGGTGGCCGGCATCATCGCGGCGTCGGTGCCGCGGCTGGGCGAGTGGCTGGGAATCACCCCCAGTTGGCCAGCGACCTACGAAGCCGTGGTGCTTCAGATCCGGCTGCCGCGGGCCGTGCTGGCCGGCATGGTGGGCGCATCGCTGGCTGTGGCCGGGGCATCGTACCAGGGACTTTTCCGCAATCCGCTGGCCGACCCCTACCTCATCGGCGTGGCTTCGGGAGCTGGGCTGGGCGCCGTGGCGGCCATTGTGCTGCCCCTGCCGGCCATCCTGTACCCCCTGGGCGTGGTTCAGTGGATGGCCTTCGCCAGTGGCATCATTATAGTGGCGCTGGTTTACCTCCTGGCCCGCGTGGGCCGCAGCACTCCTACATTCACCCTATTGCTGGCCGGCGTGGCCCTGGGAGCCTTCGCCACTTCCGTCACCTCTTTTCTTATGTATACCTACGCTGAGAAGCTCCACACGGTCTACGCCTGGCTGCTGGGTGGGCTGACAATGGGCTCCTGGCAGCAGGTTCTGGTGACACTGCCTTATATGGTCCTGGGCTTTGTGGTCATCATTATGCACAGCCGGCTCATAAACGTCCTCCAGTTAGACGAGGAACAGGCCGCCCAACTGGGCATCGACGTGGAACGGCTCAAGCAAGTGCTCGTGATGGCCGCCACCCTGATGACCGCCGCGGCGGTTTCGGTGAGCGGGCTCATCGGCTTCGTGGGCCTCATCGTCCCCCACGCTGTACGTCTCATCTGGGGGCCGGACCACCGCCTTCTCCTGCCGATGTCGGCCCTTTTGGGTGCGATATTCCTGGTCTGGGCAGACACGCTGGCCCGCACTATCCTGGCCCCGGTGGAGTTGCCTGTCGGGGTGGTGACCGCTTTCTGCGGTGCGCCCTTCTTCTTATGGCTGCTCCGCCAGCGCAAGAGGACGGCCTTTTGATGCATGCGCATGAGAAGAGCTGCATAACTGACAGCTTGTTGCTGGAGGTTGAGGGTTTGTCATTCAACTATGGCCGCACTGCGGTGCTGGCGGATATCAGCTTCACGCTGCATCGCGGCGAGATATTAGGCGTCGTTGGGCCCAACGGCTCCGGGAAATCCACCCTGATCCGCCTGTTGAGCAGGCTTCTCCAACCCGCCTCTGGGTCGATTCGGGCGAGCGGACGGTCCATCGCCTCCCTGGAACGCCAGGCGTTAGCCCGGATGGTCGCCGTGGTCCCGCAGAGCCACAGCCTGCCCGATGGTTTCACAGTTGCAGAAGTAATAATGATGGGGCGGACGCCTCACCTTCGCCCATTCCAGGCCGAGGGAAAACACGACCTATCGGTCACCAGGCAAGCCATGGAAATGACCGACACCTGGAGACTGGCCGATCGCTTGGCGAATGAGCTTTCGGGCGGCGAGCGGCAGCGGGTGATCATCGCCCGCGCCCTGGCGCAGCAGCCCTCCATTCTGCTCCTGGACGAGCCCACCGCTCACCTCGACCTCAGCCATCAGGTAGCTATCCTCGATCTGGTGGCCAGCTTTGCCCACGAGCAGGGTCTGGGCGTGTTGATCGTGGAACACGACTTGAACCTGGCCATCCAGTACTGCCATCGCCTGGTGATGCTCATCGGTGGCCGTCTCTTCGCCGAGGGCACGCCGGCCAAAGTGATCACTGCCCAGAATATCGAGGCAGTGTATGGCATCGAAGCAGACGTGGTGCCGCACCCTCACAACGGCCTGCCCGTGACGCTGGTAGCTCGCTCCAATGGTCACCGAGACTCAGCTAAGATAGTCACACCATCCCAATCGCCGCGGCCGAAGCATCCATAATGACCGGAATGCAAGCAAAAACAAGGATGATATAGAGGAACAGAAGAGAGGAGAGACCGTTGGGAAAGCTGGAAGAAACGATCGCTGGGGTGGGCCCGCTCGACAGCGCGGCTATGGCCGCGGCCAAGGCCCGCCAGGACACCCTTACCAAGCCTCTGGGTGCGCTGGGGCGACTTGAGGAGCTGTCCATCAAGGTGGCCGGCATCACCGGTCAGGCCCTGCCCAGGGCCTTCGAGCATCCGACCGTCATCGTGATGGCCGGCGATCACGGCATTACCGCCGACGGCGTGAGCCTCTACCCGGCCGAGGTCACTCCACAGATGGTATACAACTTCTTGAATGGCGGTGCGGGCATCAACGTCCTGGCCCGCCACGTCGGGGCAAAGGTTGTGGTGGTCGATGTCGGCGTGGCGGCCGAGCTGGCCCCCCATCCGGGGCTGGTCAACCGGAAGGTGGCGCCGGGCACGGCCAACTTCGCCGTGCAGCCGGCGATGACCCCCGCCCAGGCGCGCCAGGCGCTGGAGGCGGGCATCGAGGTGGCCGAGGGGGAGATCGCCGCGGGCGCCGACATCCTGGCCACGGGTGACATGGGCATAGGCAATACCACGCCCTCCAGCGCCATCGTCGCCGCCATCACCGGTGAGCCGGTGGCGGGGGTGACCGGCCGCGGCACCGGACTGGACGACGCCCAGTTGCACCACAAGATCGCCGTCATCGAGGCCGCCCTGCGCCTTCACCAGCCCGACGCCGACGATGCGATGGACGTGCTCTGCAAGGTGGGAGGCCTGGAAATCGGGGGTCTGGCCGGGGTCATCCTGGCCGGCGCCGCCCATCGGGTGCCGATAGTCGTCGACGGGTTCATCTCCGGCGCGGCCGCCCTCATCGCCGCCGGGCTGTGCCCCGCCGTCAAACCCTACCTCATAGCCGCCCACCTGTCCGTGGAGCACGGCCACCGGGCCGTGATGCGACACCTGGGCCTGGTCCCCTTGCTGGACCTGAACATGCGCCTGGGCGAGGGCACCGGGGCCGCGCTGGCCATCTCCATCGTCTCGGCCTCGGTCAAGGTGCTGCGAGAGATGGCCACCTTCGGCGAGGCCGGCGTCTCCGAGGCGGCAGAGACGGCTGCCGATGAGGCAGACAGCAGAGTGAAGTAGCGAGCAGTCTCGCTAGCGGAAGTAGCCGATGGGGTTTCTGGTTGCGCTGCAATTCCTGACCGCCGTGCCGACCCTCATCCGGCGCGAGCCGCAGCCGCGGGAGCTGGGCCGGGCGATGGCCTACTATCCGCTGGTCGGCCTGCTGCTGGGGCTGGTCCTGGGGGGGGCTTGGCCTGGTGCTGTCGAGGGGCTTTCCGCCACCGGTGACCGCCGCGCTGTTGTTGGGGGCGTGGGTCCTCTTCACCGGCGGCCTGCACCTGGACGGGCTGATGGACGTGTGCGATGGCGTGTTCAGCCAGCCGGACCCAGCCCGGCGGCTGGCCGTGATGCGGGACACTCGCGCCGGCAGCTACGGTGTGCTGGGGGCCGTCTGCCTGTTGGTGCTGAAGTTCGCCGTCCTGCTATCCCTGGCGCCCGGCATGCAGCTTCTCCGGCTCTCCCCAGCGCTGGTGGGGCTGTTGATGGCCCCCACACTGGGCCGCTGGGCGATGGTGCTGGCGACGGCCGCCTTCCCCAGCGCCCGTCCAGAGGGACTTGGACAACTGGTGAAGTCGTGGGTAGGCTGGCCACAGGTCGCCGCGGCGACGGCCATCGCCCTGGCCGCGAGCATGGCCCTCGGTCCGATGGGCGTGGCCCTGCTGCCACTGGCTGCGGTGGTTGCCTGGCTGGGGGGAGCCTACTTCCAGGCCAACCTCGGCGGCCTCACCGGCGACACGTACGGTGCCATCAACGAGGTAACCGAAGTGCTTGTGCTATTGGCGGCGGCCGCCGCCGTCCCGGAGGTGTGGTGGCATGGCTGGTAGCATACCCCGCATCGTGATTGCCGGCGCCACCAGCGGCGTGGGCAAGACCACCTTCGCCACCGGCATTATGGGCGCCCTCGCCCGCCGCGGCCTGCGGGTGCAGCCCTTCAAGGTGGGGCCGGACTACATCGACCCCTCGTATCACACCCAGGTCGCCGGCCGGCCCTCGCGCAACCTCGATTCCTGGATGGTCCCTGAGCCAGCCTTGCGAGACCTGTTCGCTCGCGCCGCCGGCTGCGCCGACATCGCCGTCGTCGAGGGGGTAATGGGCCTGTACGACGGCCACAACGGGCTGGACGAGAGCGGGAGCAGCGCCCAGGTGGCCAGGCTGCTGCGGGCCCCCGTCCTGCTGGTGCTGGACGTGAGCAAGACCGCCCGCAGCGCCGCGGCCGTGGCCCTCGGATATCAGCAGTTCGACCGCGAGCTGAACCTGGCAGGCGTGCTCCTGAACCGAGTGGGCAGC
>JAMCWG010000044.1 GCA_023475235.1 Chloroflexota bacterium | reverse complement strand
AGAATGAGAACGACGAAGGCCATCCCTATTTTGGCCTCGAATCAAGCCCTATGCGCCCCACAGGTCGGGCATGACTTGGGCCGAGTGGGGACAGTCCGCGATTCATTGGTTCCCATTCAACACTCTCCCCTCACGGCTTGCCGCCGAGGGTGCCAGTGGCTACAATGTAGCGGTGGACCCCGGAGTATTGCACCGACGGCAGGTTACAGGCCGATACCTGGTGAGCCTAGCCACGGCCCTTCACCTGCTGAGCCGGGTGGGATGGCCGGGGCTGCTGTCGCTGACGGCGGCCATGGGCCTGCTGGCCGGCTGTTCGCCCTCACCCCCGTCGCCCGCCTGGAGCGGGCTGCTCAAGATCGGGCTGGTGGCGCCCTTCGAGGGGCAGGACAGCGCCCGGGCCAGCGCTTTCCTGGAAGGTATGACTGTGGCCCAAAATGAGGCTAACGAGCGCGGAGGCGTGAACGGCCGCCGGATAGAGTTGGTGGCCCTGGACGATCACAACGACCCGGCGACCGCGCGCCTGCGGGCGCGAGCGTTGATCGCCGATCCGCTGGTCGTCGCGGTGGCGGGCCATTTCACCAGCGACAGCGTCCTGGCGGCCATCGAGGAATACCGCCAGGCGGGGATGGCGCTTCTCAGCCCGGCCACGGCGGAGGAGCTGGCCGAGCCGGGCTTCTACCGTCTCGGCGCGTCGGATGTCCAGCTCGTGGACCGGGCGCTGGAATACGCCCAGCATTCCCTGGGAGCGGCGGAGAGCCTGGCGGCGATAGAGGAGGACCCGCCGCTTGACCGGCGGGTCCACGACTTGCAGAAGGCGGTGGAGCGCCGCAAGATGTCGGTGGAGGCGACGACTTTTCCGGCCAGGACCCAGGATTTCGCCTCCTTCGCCCGTCGAGCCCGGGAGGCGGGGCCCCGCGCCGTGTTGTTCTGGGGGGATGCCGAGCAGGCCGGTGCGCTAATCGATGCCCTGCCCAGCCCTAAGCCGGCAGTGCTGTTCATAGGCGACGGATACCGGCTATCCCGCCTGGTGGGGCCGGGCTCTGTTCCGCTTTTCTACGTCACGCCCTTCGACCTATCGCAGCGCGCTTCTCCATCGGCCGACTTTATGGCAAAATATCAAGGGCCGAAAGAAATGGCCGGCCTGGCGGCTGTCGGGTATCGCGCTGCCCGCGCCATCCTCGATGCGGCTTCGGCTGCCGACATTGACGGGCAGCATGACCGTGCCGCGGTGCAGAAGGCGCTGGACGCCAGCATCGGCGATGCCGGCCCGGTGAGCGCGAGGGATTTTGCGGTGCATATCTTCCATTTGGACGGCACGCCCTATCCAGGCAGGCCCGTGGAGTAGCCCGAGAGGCAGATTGGTGAGGAACACAACAGGAAATGGCTCCGGCTCCGCCGGCTCTGCCGCGGCAGATGCCGGCTGGGAGGCCGCTGCCGGCTGGGACAAGCTGCGACGGTATTCCTACGGCAAGTGGGGGTTCCTGTGGCGCGTGCCTGGGACCAATGAGCAGATCGTCTGCGATTACTGGCGGCACCGCCGGGAGATCGGCTACGTCTATGAGCTCACCGAGGGGCCGCATCGGGACCTTCTGCTGGCTAAGGCCCTGGCCGACTACCGCCAGCAGCAAGCGGCCCTCGTCCTGGCAACCCCCATCGAATCGCAGTGCGAGGTCCGGGGCTGGGACGGGTTCCAGGTCGTAGAAGAGGTGGTCCAATACCAGCGCGTCCTGACCGAAGAGCCCCTGTCCGACATCCGTGCGCTTCACTTCCGCCGTTACACGCTCGGCGATAGGGATGCCGTCGTCATGCTGGAGCGAGAGGCGTTCCCCTGGATATGGTGGAGCGGCGCCGAAGAGCTGCGCTGGTATGATGGGCTTATGGGGACGCAGTTCTGGGTTGTCCGCCAGCACCCCGACGGCGAGGTCATCGGCCTCTTAGGGATGACGCTGTCGCTGGGGGTGGGGCACGTGGACCGGCTGGCCATCCTGCCCCGCTACCAGGGGCGCGGCTATGGCGAAGCGACCCTCGCGTTCGGCCTGAGCCAGCTCTGGAAGCGCGGAGTGCGCCGGGTGAGCCTGCTCACGCAGGCCGACAATCACCGGTCCCAGAGCCTGTACAGCAAGGCGGGCTTCAGGGCCACGTCCTGGCGGCAGCGCTTCTATGGGCTGTGGCTCGATCCCGTTCTCAAAGCCGTTGCCGGGCACATCCGTGCGCTTTGATATCTTCACGCTCTTCCCGGGCATGTTCGAAGGGCCCTTCTCCCACAGCATCATCCAGAGAGCTCTGGCCCGGGGTCTGGCGGAGATCAATCTGCATAACATACGGGACTACGCTACCGACCGCCACCGCACCACCGACGACTATCCCTTCGGCGGCGGGCCGGGCATGGTGATGAAGCCGGAGCCCATCTTCGCGGCCGTCGAATCCGTGCTGGCGGCGGCGCCACCCTCGGCACGCCGCATCGTACTGATGTCGCCACAGGGACGTCTCTTCCGCCAGTCGATAGCTACCGAGCTGGCGGGCCTGCCCCATCTGCTGTTGATATGCGGGCACTACGAGGGCGTGGACGAGCGGGTGCGACGGCACCTGGTGGACGACGAGATCTCCATCGGCGACTATATCCTCACCGGCGGGGAGCTGCCGGCGATGGTGGTGATCGACGCCGTGCTCCGCCTCCAGCCCGGCGTGCTCCACGACGAGCAGTCGGCTGCCGAGGAGTCGCACACCAGCGGCCTGCTGGAGTACCCTCAGTACACGCGCCCGGCCGAGTTCCGCGGCTGGCGGGTGCCGGGCATACTGTCCTCTGGCGACCACGCTGCCGTGGCCGCCTGGCGGCGCCGTCAGGCGTTGCTCCACACATTTCGGCGCCGTCCCGACCTCCTGCCCACGGCTGACCTGACGCCCGCGGAGAGGGCGCTAGTGGCCGTCTGGGAAGGTTGGGCTAGAGAGGGCATGCCTATCCCGGATGAGGCCTGAGCCCGTGCGGGTCAGCGTCCTCCGCAGCGGCTCCTCTGGCAATGCCACGCTCATCGAAGCGGGAGGCGTATGCTTGCTGGTGGATGCAGGCATTTCCTCGCGCGCACTGGGCCAGGAGCTGGCCCGGCGGGGCATCCGCTCCCTCGACGCCGTTCTGCTGACGCACGAGCACAGCGACCACATATCGGGGATGGATGGCATCCTCAGGCGTTACGAGACGCTGGTGATGGCTAACGAAGCGACGCTGCGGTGCCTGCCCCTCAGCCCCTACGATGGGCAGGTGCTGCGCACCGGTGGGGAGCAGCGCGTGGGGCCGTTGCGGGTGCAGTCGTTTCCCGTGCCTCACGACAGCGCCGAGGCGGTCGGCTTCTGGCTGGAAGACGATACCTCTAAGGTCTGCCTGGCCACCGATCTGGGCTACGTGCCTGATGAGCTGCTGGACTACCTGCGGGCGGCCGATCTTGCCGTGCTGGAGGCCAACTACGATCCCCGCAGCCTGGAAGAGGGGCCCTACCCGCCCTTCCTGAAGGCGCGGATCGCCAGCGACGTGGGGCACCTCTCCAATTCGCAGGCCGGCGAGGCCATCGTGGCCGCCGGGGATGGCCGGCTGCAGGAGGTGTGGCTTGCCCATCTCAGCGCAAACAACAATTCCCCGCGGCTGGCGAAGGAGGCGGTATCCGCCCAGTTGCGAATGGCCGGTCTGGATGCGGTCGCCGTGCGGGTAGCGCTGCGCGACCGGTCCAGTCTGGAATGGGAGGGGCCTCAGAAATGGCGTCAGGCCAGCCTGTTGCCATAAGAGCGCGGGGAAGGGCGCGCAGACCGGCTTCTTCCCCTGAGGCCTCATTCCCTTGTTGCGACGCCACGAAGGGTGAAAACGAGGCTGGATCACTTCCCTCTCCCCGCAGGGGAGAGGTCTCCGAAGGTCGCTTATGGCGACCTTCGGAGACCTCTGCCGGCCAGTTTTCAGAGCGGGGACAACGGTTGCTGCCGCGTTGATGGCGTTGATTACCGAGGCACGCGGGGTCGGCCGTGCCGGCCGTGGCGGCGGGATGTGCCGCACGAGCCTGACCGTGGCCCTGGCGACCGTCGCCCTTTGCGCCGTCTTTCTCGCCCTTTTCCTATCTCGCTTTCATTACAATGCGAGCGCGCTCATCGGCGTGGGAGAGCGCACGATGGCCGGCCTCGGCTTCGCCGAGCGCATCGCCCCAGGGGTGATCGTGTGGCGGGATTCTGACGGGTACGACGGCCAGTACTACTACCTGATCGCCCGCGACCCGTTCCTGCTCCACGGCATTCTCCCCGACGCCTATCGCCGGCAGCGCATCCTGTACCCCCTGGTAGCCAGCCTGCTCGCCGCGGGGCAGCCCGGCGCCCTGTCCTATTCCCTGCTGGCAGTGAATCTTATGGCGCTCGGGGCGACGGTCCTCCTGCTGGGGGCACTGCTGAGACAGGACACAGCGCTCGGCCCCTGGTGGGCGCTTGCCGGAGGCCTGAGCGCGGGAATGGTGGTGAGCATCCAGAACGACCTGCCCGATCCCCTGGCCCTGGCCTTCTCGCTCGCGGCCCTGCTGCTGTACCGGCGCCATCGGCTGCGATGGGCTGCTGCGGCGCTGGCGCTGGCGTTGCTGAGCAAGGAGAACGCCGTGCTTTTCCTGGTGGCCCTGGTGTTGATGGAAGCCGCGCACCATCGCTGGCGAGGGGCGGGAACGCTCGCGGCCAGTGCGCTGCCGTACCTTTCTTATCAGGCCATGCTGTTCGCGGCTACGGGGCAGATCGGCCTGCTCGGCTCGGGCGGCGGCTCTAACCTCGCCCTCCCTCTGACAGGCATCGCCGCGGGCGTCGCCCACTGGCGATACGACTCCTGGCCGGAGCTAGCCCGCTCCGGTGGCAGCGTCCTGGCCCTGATGCTGGTCGCGCTGGCCGTCCCGGCCCTGTGGTCCCGGACGGGCTGGCCGCCACGCCTGTATGCCCTTGCTGCGCTGGCACAGGTCGCATTCGCACTGGTGGCCGGCGGGGCGATCTGGGAAGGGTACACCTCGTCCAGCCGTCTCCTCATTGCGCTGGTGCCCCTGACCATACTGGTGTATGGGGAAGCTCGGCGCGAGCGGGTCGCTCCCTTCGTGCTGCAGGCCCTTGTGTTGGGATTCCTCCTGCTGTCGGCGCTAACGTTGTCCAGGCCCATTCTGGTCACGCCGGGCATCCCGTACTACGTCGAGTAAGGGCTTGCTCTGAAAAAGAGTATAATCATCCCAGCCATACAGCTCAGCAAAACGAGGAGGTGACCGTGGCGGTCCAGAAATTGTCCCGATTGGCAGAGCGGGTGGTCCCCGTGGAGGACGGCGCTGAAGCTTTCGTCGAGATGCTGAACGCCAACCGGGTAGACTACCTGTTTCTCAACCCTGGCACCGATACTTATCCCATTCAGGAGGCGATGGCGAAATTCCAGCACCTGGGCCGGCAGGCGCCCCAAGCGGTCCTCTGCCTGCACGAGATGGTGGCTGGCTCAGCCGCCCATGGCCACTTCATGGTATCCGGCCATCCGCAGGCCGTGCTCGTGCACGTGGATGTTGGGACGCAAAACCTGGGCTGCGTCGTGCACAATGCCCAGCGCGGGCGCGCCGGCGTGGTCATATGCGCTGGCCGGACCCCCTACACGTTCGAGGGCGAGCGGCGCGGAGGCCGCTCCTCGGCCATCCATTGGTTCCAGGAGCAGTACAATCAGGCCGGCATCGTGCACGACTACGTGAAGTGGGACTATGAGCTCCGCTGCACGGAGAGCATGCCCCACGCCGTGCAGCGCGCCTTCCAGATGGCGGAGGCCGATCCGCCCGGGCCCGTCTACCTCACGCTGCCCCGCGAAGTGCTGATGGAGCCGATGAAGGAGGTGCGGGTCCTGCCGCCGGAGCGGTACGGCCCGGCGGCGGCGCCGCAGGCCGACCCCCAGCGCCTGGCGGAGGCGGCCCGGCTCCTGGTGGCGGCGGACAATCCGCTGATCATCGTGGCGGCGGCCGGCCGCAAGCCCGCCGGAATGGCCGGGCTGGTGCAATTGGCCGAATTGCTGGCCATACCGGTGGTCGAGACCCGCGACCGGGTGAATTTCCCCACTGACCACGATCTCTACCTGGGGACC
>JAMCWG010000059.1 GCA_023475235.1 Chloroflexota bacterium | reverse complement strand
AAGCTGGCTGAAGCGGTCTATCGTCAAGGCCATCGTCCAGCAGCGGCCGCGCATCGACCCCGACGCGCTGATGGCCCGGCTCAAGGAGCTGGGCGCGACGGCCCTCACCAGCCGGGATGCCAGTTACCCCAGGCGGCTGCGGGAGCTGGACGACCCGCCACCCGTGCTTTATGTGCTGGGCGAGATCACGGCGGCCGACGAATGGGCCGTGGCCATCGTGGGCACCCGGCGCGCGTCCGCCTACGGCTATCAGGTCACGGAGAAGCTGGCCGGCGAGCTCGCCCGTAACCGGGTGACCGTGGTCAGCGGCCTGGCCCTGGGCATCGACGGGAAGGCGCACCAGTGCACGCTGGACGCCGGCGGGCGGACCATCGCCGTCCTGGGGAGTGGGATCGACAACATCTATCCACCGGAGCACGCCAAGCTGGCCCAGGCCATCGCCCAGAACGGGGCCGTGGTGTCCGAGTACCCGCCTGGAACGCGTCCGCTGGCCAAGAACTTCCCGTACCGGAACCGGGTCATCGCCGGCCTCAGCCTGGGGACAGTGATCGTCGAGGGCGACCTGAGCAGCGGCGCCCGCTTCACCGCCGACTTCGCCGCCGACCAGGGACGGGAGGTGTTCGCCATACCCGGCAGCATCCTCTCCTTTCGCAGCGCCCTCCCCAACCGCCTGCTGCAGGAGGGGGCGAAGCTGGTCACCGGCGTCGAGGACATCCTCACCGAGCTGAACCTGACCATGGTGCCCCAGCAGATGGAGATGCGCGAGCTGTTGCCTGCCGACAGCACAGAAGCAGCCCTGCTGGCCCTGTTGTCCTCCGAGCCCCGGCATATCGATGAGCTGGTCCGGGCGAGCGGCCTGCCTATAGCCACTGTCAGCAGCAATCTGACGCTGATGGAGCTGAAGGGCATGGTCCGGCACGTCGGCGGGACGAGCTACGTGGCCGCTGGCTGAAACCGGGTTTCGGCAAGAATTCTGCATATCAGCGCCAACGTAGAAATGTTGCGCAACGGAATGTTTTCGTGTATACTTGCACGGATTTACGGACAAGCATGTCCTTTATTACGGACAAGAAGGTCCTTTTAGTGTGGTGGCAGGAGTGCGGGAGGATTCCATGATGGAAGCACGTTTTCCGAAATGCCAGCATTGCAAGACTGGCGACCTGGTCCCCCTCTCTGACTTCGGCAGTCAGGGAGCGCCGATCACTTACAAGGCTTGGGTGTGCACCAACCCGGCCTGCGGGTTCAACATCAAGATCCGCAACGGCGACGTCTACATGAACGAGCCCATCGGCAGCGGTACGATGCACACGCCGCGCCTTTCGCGCGTATAGCAGTACTGGGCGTTGGCCCAATGGCGGGCCCGTGTGAAGAGGCACAATACTGATCGGTAGCCCAGGCAGAGGCGTCTAGAGCAGCCCTTCCGGCAGGTCGACCACCAACTGGCCGGCTTCCAGGTCGACTCGTTGGATTACGTCGTCCAGCGCAGGGACGAGAATCTCACCCCTGGGGCCCTGGACGACGTAGACGTCGTTGCTGCCGGTGGTGAGGATGTCCCCTACCACGCCCAGGTCCTCTCCGTTGGCTGTCTTCACGCGCAGGCCGATGATCTGGTGCCAGTAGTACTGCCCTTCAGGCAGGGTTACCGCATCGGCTGCAGCCACGTATACGAGGGCATCGCGCAGTTTACCGGCCTGTTCCTGGGTGTCGCAGCCGCGCAGCTTGAGGATCAGCCAGCCGCGCTGTAGCCGCGCTCGGTCCACAACATAGGGGGTCTTTGCTTCGCCTAAGAATACCTGCAGGCCGCGCCGGAACCGCTGTGGGAAATCGGTGAGGACCCTGGCCTTGACGTCGCCCTTCAGGCCCCAGGGGGCGACCACCTGGGCCACTACCAGATGGCTCGGCGGCGGTGGCCTGTCTTCGTCCATCAGATCACCTCGCAGGCGCGAGTGCCACGGTAGGCTGCTCCACGAGCTGAGCTGGCGGAGGAAGGAGCGTGCCGCTCACCGGTCGTCTATACAATCTCCAGCATTGCCCGCTTGCCCTGGCGGGCGGCCGATGCCTTCAAGAGGACGCGCATCGCACGGGCGATATGCCCTTGCTTGCCGATAATCCGTCCCATGTCTTCGGGGGCAACGTGCAATTCCAGAATGATAGATTGCTCGCCTTCCACCTCGCGTATCTGGACATCCTCGGGTTTGTCCACCAGCGACTTCGCGATGTACTCGACCAGTTGCCGCATCGAATTCTCCTCGGGTCCTCGGGATAGGGTAACGCCAGCAGAGTTACCGCAAGACTGCTATATTGCTACTCGGCCTCGTTCTGGCCGGCCTCGGTCGACCCGGCTTGGGGCACTTCACTTGCCGCAGCCGGCTCTGCGATGGCCGCGCTGGAAGCTGCATCTGCCCGGCGGAGGAGCTTCGTCACCGTCTCCGTCGGCCGGGCCCCCTTCGTCAGCCAGAACTGTAACCTTTCCCGATCTATCTTGATCGTCGCCGACTCGGTCAGCGGGTTGTAGTGCCCGAGGGTTTCCACAAACCGCCCGTCTCGCGGCGACCGGGCCTCTGCCACTACCACCCGATAGCTGGGCTGCTTGGTGGCCCCCATGCGACGCAACCTAATCTTCAATGCCACGCTTTTTCACCTCCTAGACTTCAAAGAATATAACACACCCTACTTCGATGGGTCAAATTGAGCAGTTCGAGTTGCGCGACCATTGGCAGCCGCGGTAGACTGTAGTCCACTTCGAAAGAAGCGACAGAAAGGATTGAAGGGCAGTCAGATGGACTACGATGCTTCCCAGCCGCCGGTCTCGACCGCTTCGCTTGACTTCACCTGGCTGCCCACGCCTCGCACCTGCGGATGCCCCGACGGCCGGCTCAACTGTTTGAGTCGGCAGGAGACCTACGAGCTCGGCTCCACCGTCATCAACGTAAGCTATCGCGTCCGCTGGCAGGAGAAACACGGCGGTCGCTTCATCCCCCAGGTGCCAGAGAAATTCATCCGCCTGTTCAGCCACGCGGGGGAAACGGTCCTCGATCCCTTCTGTGGCTCCGGCACTACCAATGTGGTGGCGAAGGGCCTCGGCCGGAGCTCGGTCGGGATAGACGTCAATCCCAGGTCGGCGCAAATGACGCGCGGCCGCCTGGCCCGCGTGGCGGACAGCGGGACGCGCCACGAGATCGTGTGCGGCAGTTGTATGTCCATCCTGCCGACCATGCCGGCCGACAGCATCGACCTGGTGGTGACCTCGCCGCCGTACTTCGACATCGTGGACTACGAAGACAGCGGCACCGAGCAGTGGGGGAACATCGCCGATTACGCGCAGTTCATCGCGTGTATGGACAGGGCGCTGAGGGCGCTGCAAAGGGTCGTGAAGCCGGGCGGGTTCATCGTCCTGGTGACGCAGGACGTGTTCAAGGGCAAGGCCAAGTGTCCCATCCATGCCGACTACATACTGATCGGCAGAGAGATCGGCCTGGAGGTAGTGAGCACGCAAGTGTACATACTGAACTACAGCAATGGCGGCCGCCTGGTCTTCGGCTACCCCAGATCCTACTACCCCAAGAACGACCACGAGTTCATCGTAGTGCTACGGAAGCCGGCGGGCTGAATGGGCGGGATTCTGCGTGGCGGCGGTTGCATTCGGCCCGGCTCCTCGGCTATACTTTCCGCAATTACATATCGCACAATAGCATTTTACTCTCCCAACATTAAATATAAGTTAGTAGAATGCAAGAATTTTTATACATTCATTGACAAAACGTGATAGAATAGGTAACGGTCGGGCGAGGCGGACAGTGCTATGCATCAGTGGAGGCAAGTTTCGGCTTGGACACGGCAGGTCTTGGCACGCTGCAGATTCGTAGCGCCGCATCGACACACAACTGGATAAGGTGACATATGGCCATTGCAACTGAAGAACTCGAAGGAAGAGGGGCGATCAGTAGCGCCGGCGGGGCGACGAAGTTCCTGCAGGAGTACCGTGAGCGATGGGACCCGTTTAACTTTCAGGGAGAAGAGCGAGAGGGCATGTTCCTGGTGCGGGTGGATCCCCTCTCGGGCAACCAGTCCCGTATCTGCGAGGACCGCGCTAAGCGGAATATCGGCATACGGGTGGACCTTGACATCCGCCCGGTGGAGAACTGCGCGTTCTGCAAGCCTTTCACCGATGCCGTGCCTCGCAATAGAATCGAGCACGAATGCGGTGCGCTGACTATCCGCAACCTGAACCCTTGGGAACGCTCGTGCGTGGTCACGCTCTACCCACCGCTGGGCCAGCACCGGCCTCTGCTGTCGGACCTGTACTTCAACCATCTGGAATGCATGATCGAATCGGAGTACGACCTGGCCCTGGAGTTCGCCCGGCAGCCGGGCGTCGTGGGCTTCACCGACTTCACCAATTGGGGCCCATACGCCGGCGCATCCCAGCAGCACCCGCACTCTCAGCGGACGACTATCACGGGCGTGCTGGACCCGGTGCAAACTCGCGAGCTGGAGCGGTGCCGGCTCCTGTATGATCAATACGGCGTCAACCCGTTCGATATGCTGATACGAGAAGAGCGAGCGGATGGGCGGCGGCTGGTCCACGACAACGATATCTTCATCGCCGCTCAGTTCGCCCCTACCTTCCCGCACGAGATCATCGTCATACCCAAGCACGACATCGCTCACATATTGCAGACCAATTCGGCCGACCGAAGGCAGATCATTAAGCCGGCGCTGGGTGTGTTTCACGCTTTGTTCTTCTACGGCGGTATCACCAACCTCAACGTGGCGGTGCATATGGCGCCCTTCGCCGAGATGGACGAAGCGCGGGCCTATTTCCGCTGGCACATACATATCTATCCGCGCCGGGCCTCGCTGCCCTCTGACCGGGCAGGCGCCGAGCTGGGTTACGACCTCAATGTGATCGATGTGCTGCCGGAGAATACGGCGGCGAAGCTGCGGGCCTGGTTCGATGACGGGCCGCGGGAGGAGCTACTGGCCAGGCGGCCCGACGGCACTACCGACCCGAAGCTGGTGGAGCTGTTCCACCGGTGCGTCGGACAGACCTGCCCGAGCTGATGCCGAGGGATTTATTGTCTTCATAAAGAAAAAGGCCCCATCCGGTCTGGATAGGGCCTTTTCCATTGCTGCCTGCGGTGGAAGGTGGTCAGCCAGGGTAGGAGTCTATTGCTCCCCCTTGGGGTTCAGGACGAGGATACCACGCTGGTAGTCGACTATCACCGTCCCGTACGTGCTGAGGACATCCGAGCCCAGCAGCCCCTGCAGCCCGCCGCCGTGTTGTGGCCCCGGCAGGTTGACAGAGGTGGCCGTGATGGGTGGCAAAGAGATGTTGCCCGCGTTCCATTGGTTCACCTTCACCAGCTCCGCCGGTTCGCTGCCGGTGACACCGGTTACCTGCTGGACATGGCCGACTACCTGAAGACCCAGTTGAGTCGCGAGGTTCGTGTCAATCAACGAGGTTGTGGCACCTGTATCAAGGGCGAAGGGGAATGGTCCCTGCCCCTGGATCGAGACCGGAATGAGGGCCAGGACGGCGCCCCCCTGCCCCTGCACTATCTGCAGCGACACGGTCTGCCCACCCTCGGCCACCTCCCCGGCCGGGGGCGAGGGCGCGGAAGATGTCTGCCCCAACTGGCCGCAGCTCGCGATGGCGGACGTTGCCAGGACCAGTAGGAAAGCCAGGATCAGGCCCCACTGCGGCGCCGGTAGATTAGGAGAAGAATTAAGGATCGGGCTTTTCTCCATAGGAATCGCTCCATGACGTTTCGACACAAGCAATGTATTGAAGTGGGGATAATGCGGGAGGATGGCAACGCTATCGGGTAGCGCCCCGATCAACCAAAACCATCATACCACGGCGAGGTAGGCCCGTCAACGCGGCGCCGCAAGCCGTAACCGCCTTGAAGAACCGGGCCGCCGCTTCACTGTGTGCTGGCATAGGCTACGGGCAGTGACATTGGCAAAACATCGAGTAGGAGGGTAGGGCGACCCTACCCTCCTCTCATACCATCTGCGATGAGACATGTCCTATAAATGATGACGGGATTCTTTGTATGTTCTGGGAAGGATTTGAGTGCGGGGACGGCCTTTGCATATCGAGTGGCA
>JAMCWG010000071.1 GCA_023475235.1 Chloroflexota bacterium | reverse complement strand
ACGCCATCGTCACCGCGCCCCTGAACAAGGAGGCGATGAACCTGGCCGGCTACCACTACCAGGGCCACACCGAGATACTTGCCGAGAAGTGCGGGTGCAAGGTCTCAATGCTACTGGTGACGGGCAAGCTGCGCGTCACCCACGTGAGCACCCACTGCAGTCTGCGGGAGGCCTGCGACCGCGCCAAGAAGGGGCGCGTGCTGGAGGTCATCGCCCTGACCGACGACGCCTGCCGCCAGGTGGGACTGGAGAACCCCCGCATCGCCGTGGCCGGCCTGAACCCCCACGCCGGAGAGGGCGGCTTGTTCGGCGACGAGGAGATAAAGGAGATCATCCCGGCCATCGAGGAGGCAAAAACGAAGGGCTACAGCGTCACGGGGCCGTACCCGCCGGACACCGTGTTCTTCCGCTGCTCGCAGGGGCAGTTCGACGCGGTCGTGGCGATGTACCACGACATGGGCCACATCGCCGTGAAGGCCGCCGGCGTAGACGAGGGTGTGAATGTGACGATCGGCCTGCCCATCATCCGCACGTCCGTCGACCACGGCACCGTCTTCGGGAAGGCGGGCAAGGGGACGGCCAATCCGGCCAGCATGCTGGAGGCGCTGAAGCTGGCCGTGGTGATGGCCCACGCCCGGCGGAAGAAGCGCGGCCTGGGGTAGAGCACCGTTGTAGCTCCTTGGAACGCCTGTCGAAATCCTGGCTTGTAGCGCGGGCCTCGCCAGAGGCGAGGGCGAGGAGCGGGAACACGTCCTTTTCTCCGGCCAGCTCGGCTAGCCGGGCTCCCGCGCCACGCCCAGCATAGCCGGCGTGTCTTCCCTTCCCCGAGGCGCTCTGGCGGCGAGCAGCCGCCCGGCCCATGCCGCCAGCACCAGCACATTGGCCAGGGCGTTGAGGCGCTGGGCCGTTCGGAGCTGGCCTTCCAGCCAGCCCGCGCCGATGGCGGGCCCCAGCGTCGGGTCGTACAGCACCAGGTTGGCCAGGAAGGTCAACGACAACGCCAGGTAGGCCCAGCGCAGCGCCGGGCTGCGCACCCAGACCAGCGAAAGCAGCGGAAACACGAGGAAGGCGTGGTTCTCGTGGGCCTTCGTGGTCAGCATGAAGAAGGCGAAGCACTGAAAAGCGGCCATCGCCGGCAGCGTCCGGCTGGCGGGGGCGTCGCCCAGTCTCGCCAGCACGAGGAATACGCTAGCCCCCACCAGCAGCATGCCAAACGTGGCGTAGGAGATGCCGAAGAGGTACGGCTCGAAGTCGGGTATCACCGACGCGTGCTCGGCGACCACCAGCCACCATAGATTATCGGCATTCGCCGACACGAAGGGCGCCACGGACGCTATTCTCAGCGGCAGTTTGAGCAACTGGTCCCACGTGCCGTACCAGAAGAACGGAGCGGCGACCAGCAGCGCGGCGCTCAGTCCCGCTAAGCCGGCTTTCACCGTTCTGGTGAGGCCGTACTTGCGCCAGTCGAAGAAGACGAGCAGGGGCGCCAGCACCCAGGTCTGGGGCTTCGTCAGGGCGGCCAGGGCAAAGGCCGCTCCGCCCCATGCGGGCCGTCCCGACGAGAGGAGCAGCACGGCTAGCACGGCGAAGAACGAGTGCACGGAGTCGGGCTGCCCCCAAACCGCGATATCGAAGACCATGCCGGGATTCAGCGCGTATCCGGCCATCGCCAGCAGGGCAGCGCGCTCTCCCACCTTCTTGGACACCCACAAATAGATGAGCAAAGCCGTCAGCAGATGGAATACTATGCCCGGGGCCTTGATCATCGACGTGAGCGTGCTATCGGACAGCGCCCGCTCGATATCGAACGTCGGATCGATGCGGGCACGATAGAGCTGCCCGATGCCCCAATAGAAGTAGATGTTGACGGGAGGGTAGATGGCATAGGTATGGGGAAAGGTGCCTGAGTACGCTGCCTGAACGCCGTTGTCGGTCACCAGCTTGGTCCAGAACTTGTAGTGGTCGACCTCCAGCGGGAAGCCCCACGACTGGACCCAGAGCATCGTCGCGAGGGCAGCGCCGAGAACGAGGGATGGGAGCAGCAACCTGCGTCTGTTCTCCGGGTCCTTCAAGCGTGACAATAGTCCGCCGCCGGCGTCCATTTACGCTCTACACCTTCCGCGCGATCACCACATTGTGGGCGGCCATCTCCCTGACGACGGGCGTCCTCTCTGCCACGCGTTCTAGAAGACGCCACACCTCCATCGCCGCGCGCGGTAGGAAGTCCGGCGTAAACCCCATCCGCCTGACCTCGACTTTGCCCAATCGCAGACAGCCCAGCCTGCCGAGGATCTCTCCCAGTGGGACGAGCCGTTCCTTCCCCGAATCCTGGGGCACCCGGCGCATAAGGAATGGCCAGTACGGGTTTAAGGGATTGTGGTCCCAGATCACGATGGTCCCTGGCCGGCGCGCCACCCGGCACATCTCGGAGATGGCGGCCGCCACGCGCGGCGCCGCGGCGATGTGGTGCAGGGTTGCCACACACACCACGAGGTCGAAGCTCTCGGTGGGGAACGGCAGCGCGTCGGCTAATCCAGCCACCGCGCGCGCCGGCGTCCGCTCGGCCAGGACCTCCAGCATTCCCAACGAGGCGTCCAGGCCGACGACTTCGTATCCGCGCTCTTCCAGCCGGCCGGCTAGCTGCCCGGTCCCGCAGCCCACGTCGAGGACCCTTCCCGCTGGCGCATATCGATCTATCAGGGCAGCCCGCCGCTCCAGGTAATGCTCCACAATATGGGGAGGCAGCGTGTGATCGTAATCCCTGGCGATGGTGTCGTAGAGGCGAGTGACATCCTTCGCCTCCGCGCTACCGGCCGGCGGAAACATCAGAGGGATGCCGTTGACGACGGGAAACACAGCTTCACATTCGGGGCACTCCAGGGAGTCATCGCCCCTGCGCACGGGGCCACGGCAGCGAGGGCACACCACCAGCGCTTCCAGGTCGCCGGTCCGGGCTGGCTCGCTCACTCGCTCGCCTTGCGCAACTGCCGCCCCACGCGCCGGTGGCCGTAACGTCGGTCTCTGCTCGTCCAACTGCCGAGGCGGTAGCTGAAGATGAGGATGATCATCCGAATTCCGATGGCGAGGGTCTTGCGCAGCGAGCCGGTCGCCATCGAGACGCCGACCCGCTGCCGGTAGTTCACCGGTATCTGAATGACGCTGCTCCCGTGCAGCATAGTGAGCAGCATCATCTCCGGCCCGAAATGGCTTCCCCCCACCGAGAAGTACGGCTGTATCCTCTCCAGGGCCGGGCGGGTGAGAAGGCGCAAAGTGCAGCCCACGTCGGTGAGGTTGGGGGTATTGAACAGGAATTCCATCAGCTTCGCCGCCGCCCAGTTGCCCCATTTCAGAAACCAGCCCATGTTAGCGCCCTGCCATATCAGCTCACGAGCGGTGCGGGACCCGTAGACCACCTCGAAATCGTCGCTGTAGGCGAGCAGCTTCAGCGCATCCCGCCCCAGGAATGTGCCGTCCGGCTCGGCAACCAGCAGATAGTAGCCCGTGGCGTGGGAAAGGCCCCGCCGCACGGCGTAGCCGTAGCCCTGCAGTGGCTCGTGTACCTCGACGACCTGATCTCCGGCCCGGGCGACCTCTTCGGATGTGCCGGGAGCAGCGTTGTTGTTGACCACCACTATTTCATCCACTACCCCTTGTTCGAGGAAGTCCTGGATACACTCACAGATCGAGTCTTTTTCGTTGTAGGTCGGCAAGACGAGAGAGACCGTCCTATCCCGCCACACTTTCTGGCTCCTGCTCAGCGATTAGCGTTCGCGCCGCGGTATGGCCGTGTTTCATGCATTGCCCCTGGAGCGATCCAATCGAGAGGTAAGTTTACACATTTTGGAGCCATCGCGCTAGAGCAGTTTTATTGCTGCCCGGACCCTTGCTACTATTGTACTACGCATTCGTTATTCCGCCATTCGCTTCGGCCTTCACACTCCCGATGCACCACGCTATCGACGTGATGGCACGACTTGCCGTACTATACGCACAGCAATACCGCTATTTTTCGGTGTGAGCCTAGCACGAAATCCGGTAGGAGGAACAGGTATGAAAGCTGTGGTCAAACACGAGGCCGGGCCGGGCGCCAAGCTGATGGATATGCCGATGCCCAAGGCCGGCCCCCGCGACCTGCTGGTCCGGGTCAAGGCGGCCGCCATTTGCGGCACGGACAACCACATTATGGAATGGAACGGCTATGCCCAAGCCAGGGTGAAGCCTCCGATGATCTTCGGCCACGAGTTCGCCGGCGACGTGATCGAGGTCGGCAATCAGGTCACCAAGTTCAAGGTGGGCGACAGGGTGGCCGCCGACACCCACATTCCCGACGGCACCTGCTATCAGTGCAACACGGGCAACCAGCACATCTGTGAGAATATGGCCATTCTCGGGGTACACTGCGACGGCGCCTTCGCCGAGTACCTGGCGCTGCCCGAATCCTGCGCCTGGAAGATTCCCTCCACTCGCTCCTACGACGAGGGTGCGGTGATGGAGCCGATGGGTGTGGCTGTCCATTCTGTCCTGATGGAGCGCATCGACGGCAAGAGCGTCGCTATCTTCGGCTGCGGGCCCATCGGAATGTTCGCCGTGGCCTCGGCCGCGGCCTGCGGCGCCAGCAAGATATTCGCCGTCGAGGTCAGCCCCGACCGGCTGGCGATGACGGCCAAGTACGTGCCATCGGCCATCATGCTCAACGGCCGCGAGGTCAATCCGGTGGAAGAGATCCGCAAGCAGACCAACGGCCTGGGCGCCGACGTCTGCATCGAGATTGCCGGCGTGCCCATCACCGCGAACCAGGCCCTGCAGGCGTGCCGCAAGAACGGCCGCGTCAGCCTGACCGGCCTGACGGGAACGACGGTGACCATCGACACGGTGACCGACATCATCTACAAGGAACTGCGCGTCTACGGCACCACCGGACGCCACATGTGGGAGACATGGTACACGATGGAGTCGCTGTTGGAGACGGGCAAGGTGGACCCGAAGCCGGTGATCACCCACCGCTTCCCGCTGGCCGACTTCGAGGAAGCGCTGGCGCTGGCCAAAGGTGGAAAAGCCGGCAAGGTGCTGCTGTATCCGTAGGCGAAGACCGCCGTTATCCCCTCCCAACCGGGGAGAGGATTAGGGTGAGGGGCGACCTTCCCGCAAGGAAAGCAGGAGGTGAGGACACGATTCCACCCTCATCTCCGTCCCCTTCTCCCTTCTAGGGAGAAGGGAGCCAACAAGGTCCCCTCTCCCCCTGGGAGAGGGACAGGGTGAGGGCCGCAGTTGATCACCGGTGTCGCTGAAGCCACCGTTGGCTGGCCCTCAGGTGGCTCAGAAAAACGATGTATTGCGGAGGAGGACGAATGGCAAGCTTTCGGCGTATCCCCAAGGAACAGCTCGAAGCCCTGAAAGAGGTGAGCACGGCTACCGTCGCGGGCCTGCTGCCCCGGATGGGCATCCGTAGCTGCTTCATGACCGGTCTGTTTCCACTGCGACCCGACCTGAAGATGGCCGGCCAGGCCCGCACCGTCCGCTACACGCCCGCTCGTGAAGACCTGAACGCCGGCGCACCGGAGGACCGTTATCTGCGTCCCCAGTGGCAGGTGATCGAGGCCATCGAGCCGGGCGACGTGCTGGTGATGGACGGCCGCGGCGAGCTCGGCGGCGGCGTCATCGGCGACATCCTGGCCACCAGGGTGAAGTACCGTGGTGGCGCCGGCATCGTGGTCGACGGCGGCGTGCGCGACACCGTGACGGTGAAGACGCTGGACATCCCAACCTACCTGCGGGGGATGCAGGGCGCGCCCGGCCCCGTCACCCTCACCGACGTCGACTGGGATGTGCCGGTGGGCTGCGCCGGGACGACGGTCGTGCCGGGAGACGTCATACTGGGCGACGGCGACGGCGTGGTGGTGATACCGCTGGCGCTATTCGACCAGGTGCTCAAGGAGGGCGTCCACCACGAGCGGTTGGAGGTCTACATCCGCAGCAAGATCGAGGCCGGCTCGTCCACCAAGGGCGTCTACCCGCCGACCAAGGCGATCACCGAGGAGTTCGACCGCCAGGCCCATTAGGCAGAGAGACAGACGGGCAGGCCGCACCTCATACACCTGCGAAGCGCTCCCACTGCCCACGTCCAGGATCTTTCGGTTGTCGAGAACGAGCCTGCGTTTTCGTAGGGGCACACCCGCGTGCATGGGTTACAAGTTAAGCTCGATTGGTATCTTGTCAAGGCGGGCCCGCTCCCTATATTTGCGACGTCGTTTGACGATTCCGAGATCAGTTTGCGCGGCCAGA
>JAMCWG010000186.1 GCA_023475235.1 Chloroflexota bacterium | reverse complement strand
GGACGATGTGCCCATGCCCCGGTATATCGAGACCGTCCGCCGCGTTGGCTATCGATTTCGATGAGGGTTGACCGAATGGCTCCTGGCGTCCTTACTCAGAATATTTTACCGGAAGCTAACTACCCCATTATGGAAGGCTAACGTTCTCGATGTAAGCTTGAGCGTGAGGGCGCAGCCAGACCAGTTCTCTCAGGCGACACATCCATTGGCTGGGCTCTCAGGCGGACAACAATCCAGCCGGCGGGCAAAGCTAGGACCGCCGGCGTGACAATATGAACCTGCAAGAAGAAGCATAGAAGAAGCATAATTGGAGGAACGAACGACAATGCGAACTAAGAGCCTAATCTCAACGCTAGTGGCCATCGTCATGTTGGCCAGCCTGCTGGTCGGCTGTGCCAGCACCAGCCAGCCTGTTACCAGCAGCGGTAGCCAGCCAGCCACCAACACCCCAGCCGCCCCAGCGCCCACCAAGCCTGCGGCTGCTCCGGCAGCCACCACCGCTCCCACCGTTGCCGCTCCCGCGGCAGCCAAGCCCACCGCCAGCAGTTCCGGCTTGAGCCTAACTGGCGCTGGAGCTACCTTCCCCTACCCCCTCTACTCGAAGTGGTTCGATGTCTACGAGAAGCAGACCGGCGTCAAGATCAACTACCAGTCCATCGGCTCCGGTGGCGGCATCCAGCAGATAAGCGAGCGCACGGTGGACTTCGGTGCTTCCGACGCCCCGATGACCGATGACCAGTTGAAGGCAGCCAAGTCCGAGCTTCTGCACATCCCCACCGTCATCGGCGCCGTTGTGGTCATCTACAACCTGCCGGGAATCGACAAGGGCCTGAAGCTCACCCCTGAGGCCCTTTCCGGGATCTACCTGGGCGAGATCACCAAGTGGAATGACCCCAAGATCACCGCTGACAACGCCGACCTCAACTTGCCGGACACCTCCATCGTGGTCGTGGAGCGCTCCGATGGCAGTGGCACCAGCAACATCTTCACCGACTATCTCTCGAGCGTCAGCGCGACCTGGAAGGACAAAGTCGGCAAGGGCACCTCGGTCAAATGGCCGGTGGGCTTGGGAGCCAAGGGCAACGAAGGTGTAGCCGGCCAGGTCAAGCAGACGCAGGGAGGTATTGGCTATGTTGAGCTGGCCTATGCTGTTCAGAACAAGCTGGGCTATGCAATGATCAAGAACAAGGCCGGCAAGTTCGTGGAGGCTACCCTGGATAGCACCACGGCCGCGGCGGCTGGAGCCGTGGCATCGATGCCGGACGACCTGCGGGTATCCATCGTCAATGCCGGTGGTGATGCCTCCTACCCGATTGCCGGCTTCACCTACCTGCTGGTCTACAAGGACCAGACCGACCAAGTCAAGGGCAAGGGCATCGCCGACTTCATCTGGTGGGCCATCCACGACGGTGAGGGGTACGCCAAGGACCTGCTGTACGCTCCCCTTCCCAACGAAGTGGTGACCAAGGCCGAGGCCAAGGTGAAGTCCCTCAACTACCAGGGGAAAACTCTCGTTATGGGTCAATGAAACAGGAGGTCGCGGGCATAGGGCTCGAGTGACAGCCCGATAAGTAGGATAGCAGGGGGCCGGATTACCCCTGCTATTCACGTCGATTGCCACGGCAGCATGCCTGTTCGGCAATGGATGTGCTTGGTATCATCCCTTTGGTCAATCCACTCTGATGAGGCCATCCAATTGATCGGGGTCCGCGGTATTCCCATCATCGTTGGTTCAGATACGTGACGCACACAGGACATGGATTCTAGTGGTAGTGGCAGTAATACATCTGATACAATTGGCCCTGCTGGATGCTCGCCCATCTCCCTGAGCCCCAAAATGGCATGTGGCGGTGATCGGTGGGTTCTGGTCGCCGCTAATTGCTTGCCAAGCGGGTCGGCCTGGTCTATCATACCCGCGATCAAAACCAGCTAATTAGAGAGGAGGGACGAACAATGACACCACAACAAGCGGCAGCCGCTGCCGACGTGCAAGCCACCTCTGAGCCAGTTTCTGGCATCATGGTCTTTACGTCGTCCGAGTCAAAGCGGCTGATCGCCAAGGCCGTGGCCCAATTGCCCGAGGTCAAGGCAGCCCTTAAGAAGGGCCGCATTATCATTGCCAACGGCACCACCAATGCTTTTGTTGCCGAGGAGATCACCGGCCAGCCTACCCATAAGTCGTGGTACACCCGTGGCCACGTCATCGACGGCGGTCTGGCCGTGAACAAGCGACACCCTAACCTGCTGCGGTCGATCTGCCTGGTCGATGGCAAGTCCGTGGAAGCAATGCCTGAAGAAGTGCTGAAGGAATTCGACGCTGGCGATGTCATGATCAAGGGTGGCAATGCACTGGACCTCGAAGGCAACGTCGGCGTGATCATCGGCGGCCCGGTAGGCGGCACCGTCGGTATGTTCGCCGGTACAGTCGGCGCCCGCGGCGCACATCTGATCTCTCCCATTGGCCTGGAGAAGCTGGTGCCGTCCGTTCCCGACGCGGCCCGAACGATGGGGATCCGCAAGCTGAAGTATCCCGTCGGCGGCACGGTGGGCATGCTGGTGATGACCACCGCGAATGTCATTACTGAGATAGAGGCCCTTGATATCCTGGCCGGCGTCCAGGCCACGCACGTGGCATCGGGCGGAATCGCTGGCAGCGAAGGTGCGGTTCTTGTCACCGTAGAGGGGACCGAAGAACAAGTGGTCAAGGCTTTTGAGATATATGACAGCATCAAAGGCGAGCCACCGGTGACCCATCCTGGCAAGGACATGAGCCAGCTATACAACGCCGACAATCCGTCCGGACGCTAGTCCCCCGATCCCTCGACCGGGGAGCCCATTCGCTCCCAGGTCGACCAATGGGTTGATCAAAGCCTCACCGAAATAATGCAAGGAGTTGACAATGTTGGGAGGAGTCCACCATATCGGATACCGAGTGAGCGACCTGGAGCAAGCCATTGCCGAATACCAGAAGCTGTTTGGCTCGAAGGTCGTCAGCAGAATCAAGACTGGTGATGGCTCGCCTGTCGCCTTCGTCACCATGGGGGCGATCCAGCTCGAGCTGATGCAGACCACCACCATACCCGGCCAGCACATGGACCACGTTGCCTATGTAGTGGATGATCTGGAAGCAGAACTTGCCAACCTCAAGGCCAAGGGGGCGAAGTTCGAGACCCAGGAACCGGTGGTGAGCGGCAGCGGCGCTCAGTTTATGTTCGTTGACATGCAGGGCAGCCGCGTCCAGGTCTACAAGCCGGCGCCAGCTAAGTAGCGGCCAGGAGGGGACATGTTCACCGATATCCACCATCCCGGTTACCTCGTCGCCAGCCTCGAAGAGGCCATCAGCTTCTACGAGCACACCTTCGGCGGCACCTGTGAAAGTCAGGGCACTTCCGCTGATGGAGGCCGCAATGCCTTCATCAAAGTAGGGGAGGCATTCATCGAGATCGTCGAGCCGGTAGACAAGGGTCGCCTCGCCGGCCGTGGACGGCAGGTAATCGACCATATCGGCTATGTGGTGCCGGATATCGATAAGGCGGTGGCCGAGCTAAAAGCCAAGGGAATTCGCTTTGCCGAGGCGCAGCCGCGAACTAACATAATGGGCTGGAGATTAATCTATTTGGACACTGCCGACACGATGGGGGCACGAATCCATCTGACGCAGGTCTAGTGCGCCGCCAGTTCTGCTTGTGCGCCAGCCCGCCCTTCGACTTCGATCTGACCGCGTCGCTTTTCGCTCGCTTCCCGTCCGAGATCGTGGACGTGTACCGGGACAATGTTTACAGTCGCGTCTTCGGCCTGGACGGGAGGCCGGGCCTGGCACGGTCCTGGGCAGAGCGGGGGGGGTTGCCGCGCCTCAATGTACTTGTCACCGACGAAGCGATATCGGATGGCGACCTGTCCACGGTTGAGGCACGGCTTCGCCATACCTTCGACCTGGATTTCCCACTCAATGACTTCTACGGCGCCCTGGGAGGAGACCCACTGCTGGCGCCACTGATCGCGCGGTATAACGGCTTGCGGATGCTCGTCCGGCCCTACCTTTTTGAAGCGCTGGTAATGTCCATCACCACTCAGCAGATCAACCTCACGTTTGCCTACAACCTTAAGGCCAGGCTGGTACAGAAGTTCGGGCAAACCGTAGAATATGAGGGACAGACATACTTCGCCTTCCCGGCGGCAACGGCCCTGGCGAAGGCGACGATAACCGACCTGCGCCAGATGCAGTATAGCGAGCGAAAGGCCGACTACATAATCGGACTGGCCCGCAGGGTGGCTTCGGGCGAGCTGGACATGGAGGGACTGGCCCGCTTGCCGGATGACGAGTTCATCCAGGAGGTGACCAAAGTACGCGGGCTGGGCCGGTGGAGCGCCGAATGGACCCTCTCCCGCGGTCTGGGCCGGCCCGATATCGTCGCTGCCGACGATATCGGCGTCCAACGGGCGTTCTCCCGCTACTGCTTCGCGGGGAAACCGGTGACCGCCACGCAGGTGCGAGAGCTGGCGGAGCGCTGGCGTCCCTACCGGAGCTATGCCGTGCATTACCTCCTGATGGCACTTTATCACCGGCTGGAGCCCTGGTACGCAACGGAAGGGTAGGACCGAATTGAGGAGTATGGCTTCCTCACCGCCCGCCAAACGCGCTTCGCGCCCAGCCCTCGTAACCATTTTCACCCTGGCGATCATCCTCCTGGCCCTGGGCCTGCGTCTCTTTCGCCTGGCCAACTCCGACCTGTGGGGGGACGAGGCCTACAGCGTGTGGCTTTCCCAGCACGATCCGATCTCGATACTCAGGGACCTATCCCAAGGGGAACCCCATCCGCCCTTCTACCCACTGCTCCTGTGGCTCTGGATGAAGGTGGCCGGCAACAGTGAGTACGCCGTCCGGCTGCCCTCGGCGCTGCTGGGCGCCGGGATGGCGCCGCTGGCCCTGCGCTGGGGAACTCGCCTGGCTGGGCGCGGCGCGGGACTGATCGCCGTAGCGCTGTTGGCCGTCAATCCCTTCCTGGTGTGGTACTCGCAGGAGTCGCGGATGTATATCGCTGCCGCCATCTTCGCGGCCTGGTCCACCCTGGCGCTGGACGATGCCCTCGCCGGGCGACGCTCGTTTCGGTGGTACATGCTGGCCACCGCCCTGCTCATCTACACTCACTACTATGGCCTATTCGTTTTCGTCGCCGAATTGGCCCTCCTGGCCTACCTCTCGCTGCGGAGGGCCATCGCCTGGCGTCGCTGGATCGCGCCCGTTGCAACGGTGAGTCTGTTGTACGTTCCCTGGGTGGCGTTTTCGACGCATATCTTCTTTTCGTACTACGGCGTCGCGCCAGGACGGGTCGACCTGCTGGGCATCCTTGACAGCTTCTGGCAGCATGCCATCGCCGGCATGACGCTGGCTGGGCGCCGTGAAATCGCCCTGGTCGTCGCCTACTCTGCCCTGGCCCTGCTCGGCGCGGCCTGTGTCTGGTGGCGAGGACGCCGACGCCCCGCCGTCGCCGTTTCCGGCATGCTGGTGGCGGCCTGGCTCATCGTTCCCCTTGTCGGCGGGATGGCCGTGTCCCTCGTGCGGCCGATGTACGCCGAGCGCTACCTCATCGTCAGCGCGATGCCCATCGTGCTGCTCGCCGCGGCCGGCCTCGGTGGCCTTCGCTGGCCACGATTCGGAACGCTTATCACAACCGCAGGTCGTAGCGCGGGGGCTCGCCCTGACGCCCTTGAAGTCCCTATCTCGGCGAAGATCATCGGAGGGGGAGTGCAAGCAGCGGTGCTGATTGCACTGCTGGGAAGCGCGGGCTACGCGCTCCAGCCCTACTATTTCGATGCCCGGTTCCTCAAGAGCCAGTATTCGGCCCATACTCATCAGGTGGAAGCGCTATCGCGCCCGGGTGACGCGGTCCTGCTCGATGGCCATTCCCAGGTCTTTCTCCAACGATACTACTATCACGGCGACCTGACCGAGTATCTGATGCCGGTGGGCGTTCCCATCGACGAAGCGGCCACGGCGGCGAAGCTGGAAGAAATCGCCGCCCGGCACCGCGGCGCCTGGCTCTACCTGTACGCCACACCCGACTACGACCCTGGCAATTATGTCGAGCGCTGGCTCGACGAGCACGCTTACCGGGCCTGGCATACCTGGACGGTCAACGGGCGGCTGCTGTACTATGCCTTCTACCCGCCGGCTCAACTGACCGCATCGCCAGTCGATGTCACGCCCGGCCCGTCCGTCCACCTGCAAGCGACCGCCTCCAGCGGAACATCCCTCAACCCGGCGCAGGTGTCGCCTCTCCGGC
>JAMCWG010000091.1 GCA_023475235.1 Chloroflexota bacterium | reverse complement strand
TCGGCCCAAGTCATGCCCGACCTGTGGGGCGCATAGGGCTTGATTCGAGGCCAAAATAGGGATGGCCTTCGTCGTTCTCATTCTATTCAACACTCTCGAGGGAACGGTGGTTCTACCGACTTTCGTTTTCGGGCCGACACGCGGGTCGGCCCCTACGACCGCTACGATGCCCTTCGATTGTTGGTGGCATCGCGAACGACGTGAGGCATTAGTGCCTCACTCGCCTACGTATACCTCGTTGTAGAAGTAGCGGCCCGGGAACCGGCCGTCCATCGCCGTCGGCTTGAGCCCTTTCACCCTTGGCTTCACCAGGGCCAGGTTCTCCCGGTAGGAGAGAAACACGAAGGTCGCATCATCCGTGATCATACGGTGCGCTTCAGCCCACATCAGCAACCGGCGGTGCTCGTCCGGCTCGACTCTGGCCCGGCGCGCCATGTCGTCTAGTGCGGGGTTGCCGAAAGAGGCGGCGCCGTTGTCCGCCTCCGCGGCGAACAGTCCGCGTATCCAGCTCCGCGGGTCGGGGTCCGGATAGTTTGTCCCCCAGGCGAACCAGACCATCTGGTAATCGCCCCTGGCCACCGCTTGCTGGAAGGCGCGCGGCAGCAGCGGGCCCGGCTCCACGCTCAGGCCGAGATGCCGCGACATCTGGTCCTTGACGAAGTCGGCCATCCCGGCGCCCTGGCTGTTGTTAGCGTAAGAGAACACCAGCGGAGGCATCTCCCTGCCGTTTCCCAAGCCGTTCGGTGTGGCAGTCTCGGCGAGGGCCTGACGGGCGGCTGCTGGATTGAGATGGAAGTGATAGCCGAGCGTGGGATCGTGGCCGGGCATCCCCGGGGGTATCCAACTGTAGGCCGGCTTGCCCACGCCATTCCCGATCTGGCGCACAAATGCCTCCCGATCGATGGCCGTGGCCACGGCCTGCCGCACCTTCGGGTTGTCGAACGGCGGCCGGGCCGGGTTGAGGCGAAGTCCCGAGACGGCCAGGTCGGGGTAGCGCATCAGCTCCTGGCTGGTGGCCGGGTCGGCCATCGCTCTGGCGATGTCTGCCGTCGAGACCGCGACGATATCCCTTGCTCCTCTGAGGTAAGCCGCCAGGTCGGCCTGGGGGTCGGGTTCCATCGCCATCGTTATCTTCTGTAGCTTGGGCTTGATGCCCACATAGCCCTCGTCGGCCGCCAGGGTCAGGTGGTCATGGGAGGTCCACTCGATCAGGCGGAAGGGGCCGTTCCCCAGGTAATGTCCCGGCTGGGTCCAGCTCTCGCCGTACTGGCCGATGACGTCCTGGCGGAGCGGCACCGCCGGCCAGAGGGCGAGCAGTTGGGGAAAGGCCGCCCACGGCTCTACCAGCTTGAGCTGCAGGGTGTAGTCGTCCAGGGCATGCACCCCTACGTTAGCTTCCATCTCCTTGAGCCTTGGGCTTCCCGGTGCGGCGGTGTTGTACTCCCGCGCTCCCTCGATGGCGTAGTACAGCGGCGCATATTCGGCGTTGAGCTTGGGGGACAGCAGCCGCTTCAGGCTGTATTCAAAGTCGCGCGCGGTGACGGGGCGCCCATCGGACCAGCGCTTGTCGTGCCGAAGGTGGAGCGTGTAGGTGCGAAGGTCGGGCGAGACACCGCCATTGGCGACCGATGGAAGGTCCCGAGCGACCAGCGGCCGGAGGGTGAGGTCCTGGTTGTAGCCCAGCAGTCCCTCGAAAGCCTGGAGCACCACTACGATTTGATTGTCCCAGGAGACGCGGCTGGGGTCGATGGTCTCCGGCTCGCCGGTCAGGTTCAGCCGCAGCTCCTGGATGGGGATCAACTGAAGGGGAGCCGGCGCCAGGGTGGGTCCCGCCGGCCCGGCAGGGCTTGCCGGGCCGCTCTCGGTCCCGGTAGTCTTGGGGGCGGCGAGCGGAATGCCGAGCCATAGGGCCAGGAGGGCCAGTAACAAGACGGCCACAGACAGCGGCACCACTCGGCGAGCAGGCTGACGCACCTCGGGCTCCTCAAAGGCGAAGGGCCGTGGCTTGTCGGTTCCACGGCCCTTCGTGACAATCGTTTGCTGCTACTCGGAGCGACCATCCCGCTGTGCTTGTCGCTGACACGTCGGCTGGGGGGACGGCAGGCCGAGAGTTATGCCCGATGGCACGACACCCAGTGATCGGGCTTGAGCTCCCGCCACTCCGGCTCTTGCTGCGAGCAGATATCGATGGCCTTCCAGCACCTGGTGTGGAAGCGGCACCCAGACGGCGGGTTCACCGGGCTGGGCACATCGCCGGCCAGGATGATCCGTTGCCGCTTGGCTTCGACGATCGGATCAGGGATGGACACCGCCGACAGCAAGGCCTGAGTGTAAGGGTGGAGCGGGTCTTCGTACAGGTCCTTACGGGTGGCCAGCTCCATGATCTTGCCCACGTACATTACAGCGACGCGGTCGCTCATGTGCCGGACAACGCTCAGGTCGTGGGCGATGAACAGGTAGGTCAGGTCGTACTGCCCCTGGAGCTCTTCCAGAAGGTTCATCACCTGCGCCCGAATGGACACGTCCAGCGCTGAGATGGGCTCGTCGCAGATGATGAAGGCCGGCTCGACCGCCAGCGCCCTGGCGATGCCGATGCGTTGGCGCTGACCACCGCTGAACTCGTGTGGGTAGCGGTTGGCAAAGTAGGGGTTCAACCCAACGGTGGCGAGCAGCTCTGCCACGCGCTGCGTGACTTCCCTGCCTCTCTTCAGCTTGTGGATGATCAGCGGCTCGCCGATGATATCACCCACTGTCATTCGAGGGTTCAGCGAAGCGTAGGGGTCCTGAAAGATCATCTGCATCCGGCGGCGCATCGCTCGCAGCGTCTCGCCCTTGGTCTTGCAGAGGTCCACTCCCTCGAAGAAGACCTCTCCAGCGGTGGCCTTATATAGCTGCAGCATCGTGCGGCCCACAGTCGTTTTGCCGCAGCCGCTCTCGCCTACCAGACCCAGCGTTTCGCCCTTGCGGATGAAGAAGCTCACGTCATCGACGGCCTTCACCGCCCCGATCTGCCTCTGGATCATAATGCCAGAAGTAATCGGGAAGTGCATCTTTAGATGCCTTACGTCGACGAGGATATCGTTGGTATTGGCTTTCCTTTCACCTATCATCAGGCTACTCCTTCCTGCTGGCCGATTTCGGCTCTAGGCTGGCCGATTTCGGCTCTAGGCTGCTCAACATAAACATCTACCCAGCAGGCGATCTGGTGATCCGGGCCGATAGTGCGCAGCTTGGGCCGCTCATGTCGACAGATATCTTTCGAGAACGTGCACCGTGGCTCGAAGGGACATCCGGGAGGCAATGCGATCAGATCGGGAGGCAGCCCATCGATGGGAACGAGCCGTTCCTTACGCGCTTCGTCCAGGCGGGGCACCGACTTTAGAAGGCCCTGAGTGTATGGGTGAGAGGGGCGACCGTAGAGGTCTTTCGTGGTGGCTGTCTCGACCAGGTGTCCGGCATACATCACGATCATTCGGTCGGTCAGCCCAGCTACGATGCCCAGGTCGTGGGTAATCCAGATGATAGCCATCCCGAATTGCTTGCGAAGGTTCTTCACCAGCTCGATGATCTGGGCGGCGATAGTCACGTCCAGTGCTGTGGTGGGCTCATCGGCGATGAGCAGCTTTGGCTGGCAGGATAGCCCCATTGCGATCATCACGCGCTGACGCATACCACCCGAGAACTGGTGCGGGTAGTTGTCAATCCGCTGCTCCGCAGATGGGATACCCACCATCTTCATAAGCTCGATAGCGCGCTTCCGGGCCTGTTCACTGTTCATGCCCATATGCAGCATAAGAGCTTCAGAAATCTGTCGATTTATAGTCAATACAGGGTTCAAGGAGGTCATCGGATCCTGGAAGATCATCGCCATTTGCTTGCCGCGTACCCTGCGCATCTCGTCTTCGTGGAGCTCGAGCAAGTTACGGCCTTCGAAGATGATCTCTCCGCCGGCAATCTGCCCAGGAGGCATGGGGATCAGCCGCATCACGCTGAGCAAGCTCACGCTTTTGCCGCAACCGCTTTCTCCCACAATACCCAGACACTCGCCCTCAGAAACATGCCAGGTCACACCGTCGACCGCTTTGACTACTCCGTCTCCGGTAACAAATTGTGTTTGCAGATTGTTGACTTGCAAGAGGACACCCATACTCTCTCCTCCCATTTGCAAATAAAAAGCGCCGGGAACGAGCACATTATCAACGAAAGCCGGTGGAATGTCAATAGGGACGCAACACAGTACGGATACTTATGGATACTTGCCCTCAGCGCCACGCCCGGCGTGCTGGCTGTCCACTTCAATCCCCGCTACGAGTCGCAAATTGCTGCCGAGTTATTCGCCGTAACATCCGGATTGCCGGTTGATTTGAGGGTAGCCGCGGAGGGCGCCGTCCTCACCCTGGGGTCGGCCCCCGACAGCCCAGAGGCTACGTGGCGGCGAGGTCCGCCTGGGACGGGCCAAGAGCCGTTTGTGCTATAATTGGCTGTGGGAGGTACTGCGATGAACTGCAGGGAGAGGCTTGAGGCTTACCTGCGCGAGAATGAGGTCCCCTATCAGCTTCAGCACCATCCCACCGCCTACACCGCCCAGGAGGTCGCAGCCAGGGAGCATGTTCCCGGCAAGATGCTTGCCAAGGTGGTCATCGTCTTTGCCGACACCAAGATGGTGATGCTGGCCCTGACCGCCCCCCAGCAGGTAGACCTGGAGCGGGTGAAGGGAATGCTGGGCGCCAGGGAGGTCCGCCTGGCCCGCGAGGCGGAGTTCGCGGCTGCTTTCCCCGACTGCGAGGTGGGTGCGATGCCCCCCTTCGGCAACCTGTACGGCGTCCCGGTGTACGTGGACAGGCGCCTGGCCGAGGACGAGACCATCATGTTCCAGATAGGCACCCACACGGACACTATGAGCCTGAAGTACGCCGACTTCGAGCGGCTGGTGAAGCCCAAGGTATCCGAGTTCGCCAGGCACGCGTAACCCTCAGTTGCCAGCGAGGCAAGGGCGAGATGTCGTCCCGGTAGCAGCGCAGGGCAAGTCTATCAAACTGACGAGGAGGCGAACGGTGAAACCCCCAGAAAGCGCCGGGTCTTCGGCATACCTGTCGGCGATGATAAGCCTCGCAGCGGCGGCGTTCGGCGTCGTGGCGGCGCTGGCCTGGAATGCAGCGATCACTGAGCTGTTCAAGCTGATATTTCCACCCGCCTCCGGCATCATCGGCTTGTTCGTCTATGCCATTATCGTCACGATCATCGCAGTCGTAGTCATGGTGAACCTGGCCAACGCCGCCAAGCGGCTCAGCGAATGAGCGAACGGGCAATAAGTCGAGCTGGCTTGCTCCCTTTCACCTCAGATCGTACATCACCAGGCCGGCGGGCAGCTTGGGGTAGAAGTAGGTGGACTTGCGGGGCATCCGGTCGCCGGCCAGCGCCACCTCTATGATCTGCGCGACCCGAGTGGGGCACAGGAAAAGGGCCAGCCAGCTTTCGCCGGAGCGAACGGAGTCGACGGCGTAGGCCTCGTCGCGGGTGAAGGCCAGCTCCGTCCGGCCTGCCTCCTCCGCGCCGGTCCTCCGCAGAATCCCATCGATAATAGCCGTCTGCAATATGGTCACGTCCAGCTCTCTCCACGCGGGTGACTTCTCTGCTGGCATCTGCGCCTGTACGGCGGCCGGATCGCGCAGCTCAAGGCGATAAAGGGCATCTTCTCCGCCAGCGTAGAGGCCGAACACATTCGGGCTGCCCTGGCGCGGCGGCCCCAGCACTTCCTGTACGCGGCCTGCATACTCCGAGCCGGGACGGGGCAAGCGGCTGACCTCGAAGTACACGGCGAGCCGTGAGAGCAGCTCGGCCTGCCCCAGCCGCGGAGGTCCGAGCACCAGGCGATGGGTGGGCAGCACCACCAGTCCCGGGTCGTCCACAGCCTCCAGCGCGATCATCGCGAAGTTGTACCGCTCACTGCCGTTGTAGCCCGGCTGCTGCGCCCGCTGCTCGTCCCGATAGGCCAGCGCCGTCTCATACCGGTGATGGCCGTCGGCAAGGTATATGGGGCTGGTTGCTAGCGCGCGCCGCACGTCATCTATCAGCGATTGGTCTTGTACTATCCAGAGGAAGTGGCCTTCGCCATCCTCGTCCCTGAAGGCAGCATCCGGTGCGGCCTCGGCGGCCCTGGCCAGAAGCTCTCCTATGGCACCTTCGCAGTCCTCGTACAGCCCCAGCAGCGGGCTGAAGCTGGCCCGGCACGCCTGCAGCAGGCGCAAGCGGTCCGACTTTGGCCTCGGCATCGTCTCCTCGTGAGGCAATACCACCCGCTTCTCCCACTCCTCCAGCCGCAGGGCAGCCAGCAGACAGCGCCGCCGGAGCGGGCGGCCCCCGCAGGCGAACTCCTGATCGTATATGTAGAGGACCGGCACTGGCTCCTGCAGCAGGATGCCACGGTCCCGCCAGGTGCGGTAGACCGCGGCCGCTCGCGTGTACTTGTTGTCTTCGATAGTGTCCCCGGGTAGCTCGATTCCCTGCTCCAGGCGCACCGCGTTCACGGGGCTGCGCTCGTACAAACGGGCCTGGTCGGCGGGTGATATGACGTCGTAGGGCGGGCAGATGACCAGCGAAAGGTCTTCTGTCCTGTTGGGGTCGTATCGTATGCCTCTGAACGCCAGCGCTTCCGCCATTCCGCCTCCTCAGGCCTGGTTTCAAGGGAAGTATAGCAGACTGCGCGCCTGCAAAGACAGCGCTAGAGCTTTCGCCTCCACCCAACAAGCCGGGCATTTGCCCTTGCCTGCCAGCCTCTCCTAGCATATAATTAGGCTACCTGATAATATGGACGCCGAAGAGAGTTGCCCCAAGCTACGACCTGATCCTCAGAAGCCTGCCGATCAACTACTGGAGATCGTGCCTCGTCTGATGCGCATCATCTCCTCGCAGGCGCAGGCCGGCACTGCCGGATCGCTGACTATGACGCAGCTTCGTGTCCTGGGGCTGCTGGACCGTGAGCCGCGGCTGCCGAGTGAGGTGGCCCGCGAGCTCAGGATCACCCCGGCCACGGCCAGCGAGGTTATCGACCTGCTGGTGCGACGCGGACTGGTGGAGCGGCGCGCTCGTCCGCTGGACCGCCGCCTCACGCCGCTCCACATCACTCCTGCCGGCTCGGCCATGCTGGTGGCCGCTCGACAGAGAGCGCTCGACGCCCTGCAGCGGCTGCTTGAGCGGCTCGACCCTGCCGGCCTCGCCGAGCTGGGGCGCAGCCTGAGCTTGCTGCAAGAGCTGCTGCGCGAGAGAGCAGCAGCGTCCAACGGGGGCCAGCGTGCCGACTGACGGCTGGCGACGTAACCTCGCCGCGATGTGGGTCGCCCAGACGATGACGGCGGTGGCCTTCAGCTTCGTCTTGCCGTTCATCCCGCTTTACGTCCAGGTATTAGGCATCGAAGGGACAAACGAGGCGGCCGACTGGGCGGCGTTCATCTCGGCGGCAGCCGCCCTGTCGATGACCATCGCCCAGCCCATCTGGGGAAACATGGCCGACCGGTGGGGCCGCAAGCCGATGGTGGTCCGCTCTATGATCGGCGGAAGCATCTGCATCTTCCTGATGGGCCTGGCCACCTCGCCGGAGCAGCTCCTGGTGCTGCGCTTCATCCAGGGCTCGGTGACCGGCGTGGTCGCCGCCGCTACCGCGCTGGTCGCCTCCTCCACGCCCAAGCCCCGGCTGGGATTTGCCCTGGGGCTGATGCAAGTGGCGATGTTCGGAGGGACCTCGATAGGCCCGCTCATCGGCGGGTTTATCGCCGACACCTTCGGCTACCGGGCCTCCTTTTACTCAGCCAGCGCCCTGATGATGCTGGGCGGGGTCCTGACGATTCTCTTCGTTCGGGAGCGCTTCGCCCGGCCACCCACCGATCAACCCCGTCAGGGCGTCTGGGCCGGGAATCGCTCGGTCCTGGCGATTGGCTTCTTTCCCCTGCTGATCGGGGTCGTCTTCCTCATCCAATTGGGCGGCGTGATCGTGAGCCCGGTGCTCAGCCTCTTCATCGCCGAGCTGCACGAGGGAGAGAACGCCGCGACCGCCGCCGGGCTGGTCCTGGCAGCCACCGGCGTGGTGAGCGCCATCTCGGCCATCATCATCGGCCGCCTGAGCGACCGGGTGCCCCACACCGTCATCCTGCCGGTCTGCCTGCTGGGGGCAGCCGTGTCCTACTTTCCACAGGCGTTCGTACAGCAGGTCTGGCAGCTTCTGCTGCTGCGGATGTTGCTGGGCGCGTTCCTGGGTGGGCTGATGCCCACCGCCAACGCGATGGTGGCGCGTCTCGTGCCGGAAGAGCGCCGCGGCGCGGCCTATGGATTGACTTCTACCGCCAACGCTCTGGCCAACGGTGTGGGGCCACTGATGGCTGCTGCCATCACCACCAGCCTGGGGATGCGGGCTGTCTTCCTGGCTACGGGGGCCTTCTTTGCCCTGGACTGGGCGTGGGTGACGATGGGCTTTCGCAAGCGCGTCAGCCCGCGGCTTGAGGCTGACGCGGGGCGCGTGGCAGGCCGGCCTGCCACGGCCGATGAGGCCGCCGCGCAGAAGCTCCCGGAGGGAGCACCGGCGCGCAGTCGGGCCGATTACCCCGAGTCGTAGCCGCCGCTCGGCAGGCCCTATTTGCCTACCGAAGCCGGCCCCGGCGGCGGGAAGAGCGGCAGCACCAGCGGCGGGCTTGGCGGCTGATCGAAGTCGAAGTCCTCCAGCAGGTCGCCGAGTTGAGGCACATTCTCGCGCACCGTCGGTCTTCGGGTCGAGGCGCTGGCCGCCCAGGAAGCGGTCCTCGATGAACTTCAGGTAGGCGTCGAAGCTCAGCGTCTGGTGGTCGATGAAGCCGCGCCTGGCATACGGGCTGATCACCAGTCCGGGCACCCGAAGCCCATAGCCGTTATCGTCGACGACCGGTGGGACGACGTGATCATAGAAGCCGCCCCAGTCGTCCCAGGTGAGGAAGATGGCCGTGCTGTTCCAGTCCGGCCCCTTCATTGCCGCGTTTATCAAGCCGGTAACCCAGGCCTGGCCGACGCTGACGAGGGCCGGCGGGTGTTCGGAGTGAGCGCCGCTGGGGGCAATCCAGGAGACGGCGGGCAGTGTGCCCCTTTCGGCCGCCTCCAGGTAATTGGATATATCCTGGACATTCGCAAGCTGGTCGTTCTGCTTCACGGTATCGAAGAACGGCAGCGGATTCCAGATGCCGGGGGTCTTCCCCCGCTGCCGGAGGAGGTTGCAGAGTATCTGGTCTTCCGGCTCCTCTTCGCCATCGCATTCGGCTGCGCTGCCGGTCTCCACGTAGTAGGCCCAGCTCACGTTGTTCTTGTGCAGCAGGTAGGTGATGTCGGTCCAGGCGTAGTCCGGCGGCGGGCGAAGGGCCGGCGGCCTCTGCCCCGGCAGGGGACGCGCTCCGAAGTCGGGCGGCAGGGCCGGATTCTGCAGCGCGTTGACGCAACTGCTCGGGTCGCCCGGCCGGCTGCAGCGCGCCGACCAGGCCGACACCAGGAATAGATGGGCGGGTAGGCTCCACGAGGCGTTCGGCTCGAACATGCGGTCCTGGAGCACGAACTCCTCGGCGTACCTCCAGTAGTTGGGAATCTCGCGCGCGTCGTGGTAGCCCATAACATCGTGTCGGCCGAGGGCCTGCGAGCACCGCGGGTCGTTCGGGTCCTGGCATATCTGCCGGCGGCCCGCCAGCTCCTGCCGGATGAAGCCGTCCATCAGCCCACCGTCGATGTCGTTGACGGCGTCGACTTTACCATGCGGGCCGCCGTAGTTGAGATCATTGGGGTCGTGGAAAGGCTCGACACACTCGCCGGTCTGCGGATCGGGCACGCAGAGGGTGGGTATCCCGTCCTCCATAGGGATGCCGTCCGCGCCGGGGAAGGTGCCGAAGTAGTGGTCGAACGAGCGGTTCTCCTGCATGATCATGATGACGTGCTCGATCTTCTGAATGCCGGCGGGCGGGGCGCCCTGGTCCGGCAGGCCACTGGCTACCATCGGCGGATTGCAGGCGGAAAGGACAAGGGCTAGCACACCGAGGAGAGCGATGAGCGATCCTGGAGGGGCTGCCGGCCACCGGACCCGGGCTCGGCCCGGTAGGCGAGCTGATCGATGCGGTAAGGGATTCGTCACTTTTCATCACTCCTGTCGCACGACGGTCCTCTGTGGCCGAAGCGTCGGGGCGATGGTCAGCCGGCCACGGAAGCCGGAGGCCTGAGGTTGCAGGTCCGGCCCTGTCTCCCGCTGCCGTGCGCATCGGCGCCAGGCATCGTCCGGTCGCCATACACGCGGCGTCGCTGATCTCTCCTCCCCGATGGTCGTCATCGTTCCTCTAGACCTTGCCGCATTATCCGTGCCAGCGCTGGCCCGGCGTTCGGTAGAGTTAGAGCCTTTTCAAAGTCCGCTGATCCGGTTGCTCGTGGGGCTTACCTCACCCCCTGTCCCCTCGCCACGGCGAGTCGTGCCCGAAGGGCATTCTGCGGAGCGGCCTCTGGGCCGCACCGCTACGGACCTTCGGAGATCTCTCCGCGTGCGGAGAGGAGGAACGTTTTTCTACAAGCTAAGTGGCGGAGCCGGGATGACCCGTACAACACCTTATCCGCTCCGCTTCTCATCCCTCAGCAGGCGGAGATTCTACTCCGATGGCGCAACCCGCAATTCTTGGATGACCACTTCAGTATGGTAGGTCCAAAGATATACTAACCCTTCAGCCTGGGAATCGAACTGAACAGATCCATGTATCTCGACGCCACCGCCTGCGGCAGCGCTCACACCGACCACCCCTCGACCGTAGGAGATTTGGAGGCGCACCCACTGCTGTGGCCCAAGTTCGAGCTTACCGAAGAAACGCAGAGGGCCATTCGGCTGCAAGACTTCCAGACTGCCATCCGACCGTACGTATATCAGGTGTCCTGTGGCCCAATAAGGAGAGGAGGCACCCACCAAGACACCAAACCAGTCAGAAGGTCCTCTGGCAGACCGGAATTGAAAATCGATCTGCAGGTTGGCCTCACCGAGCCATACCCGGCTCAAATGTATGGTCGCCTCCGCGTCGTTCGACCCGATCATCAAGAGCTGGTCTTCGACCCAGTACCTACCCTGGTACCACGCGAACCCCTGGAGGTCCTTGTCAGCAAGCGAGCTTTGGAAAGTAACCGATGCCTTCGGGTCGTACTGCATTATCTCGGCATACAAAGCCTCGAAGAACCTGTCGAAATCACCTTCCTCACCGCAAATAGTCTCGACCCCCACGGGCGTCTGGGCAGGCCACTGCTCCAGTACGCTTATTGTCTCGTCCCCAAGCCCCGTGCGATTGACACAGTATCTTGACGGCCTCTTGATACCCATGGGAGCATTCAACATACACAGCTTCACGTCTGCGTCCTGGAAAGAATAGCCGACTGTGATCAAATCCCGGTGCAGTATGTTCCGAATCGTGTCTTCCAAGGTCGGGGGGAACCGCTCAGTGTCCTTGGCTGTAAAAAGAAACCGGCCAGATCGCAGGTCACCGTGGAGCTTAACGATTTTGACCGGCGGCTTGTCCGAAGTCAACATGTCGGCTATTTCCCGGGGCTGAAGTGCGGGGTGAGAGACGATCTGGTGGTTACGAAGGGATGGGTCAGCCATTGCGAATGCTTGATCCAACAGCGTATCTACATTGGTCGTGAGTATCATTCGGAAGTACCCTTGTTGGGCAAGGAAGGTTAGAAGCCGGTATCCACGGGAGGGGTTTACGCTCGGCAGTGCCTTCTTAACGAAGGCTTCGACTGTGACCTCGCCTGCCTTCTGCCAGTATTGATCGAAGGTCTCCTTGTTCTCTTCATCATCCATATTGCTAAAATCTATGGCCGACTCAGCTAGGAACATCTCAACAAACCCACGGCCTGTGGGGTACCTGGACGGCACCGAAGCGCCTGCACTGGCTACTGGCTGCTGCAGTACGCGGGCTTAGAGTGAGTGCCCCAGTATCGCACTGCTCAATTGTAAGCCGCCGTTCCAAAACCTGCAATTTGGGAAACCGGCTAGCCCCTTAGCAGCGCGCCCAGCCGGGACGGGCTGAGGTCGCAGAGGGAGTGCACCACCAGGCCGGCGTGTGCCTCGAGCTGGTCGCGGGGCGCGGTGCCGGTGAGGGCGACCGGCACCATGCCTCCGCGCCTGGCCGCCGTCAGCCCGGCGATGCTGTCCTCCACGACCACGCAGCGGGCGGGCGCAACGCCCAGCCTTTCGGCACAGAGCAGGAATACCTCCGGGTCGGGCTTGCCGTGGTGCACGTCTTCGCCCGAGACCCAGGCGTCCACCAGCGACGACGCGGCCCAACACTCGCGAAATGCCGCCAGGTTCTCGGGAGGGCCGGAGGAGCCGATGCCGATGGCCCACCCGGCGGCGTGCAGCGCCGTGGCCAGCTCGACCCCGCAGGGCATGGCGGGGAACTGCCGGCGCAGCAAGTCGCGATACATCGCCTCCTTTTCGTCGCCCCAGGCCGCGATTTCTTCCTCGGTCACCTTTCCGCCCGTAAGATAAGAGATCACCTGGGCGTTGGTCTGGCCGAAGGTAGCGGCGAATTGGGCCTCGGTGAGGGGGATGCCCCGCGCGGCAGCGGTGCGCTGCCAGGTCTCGAAGTGCAGACGGTAGCTATCGACGAGCACGCCGTCGACATCGAAGATCGCGGCTGGACGGTTAGAGCTCAACGCGGTCCCCCTGTGCTCATTTTTTCGTCTGCGGGCTCGCCTACGGATTCATCTGCGGGCTGCCGGGAGGGTATCGTCTAACCGAATACTATGGGTGAGCGAGCGGCGTGTCAAGGTGCCACGACATCGCCCCGCGTCGTGTCTGTTAGCTTGTACAGCGGTCGTTGATGAGAATGGCCTCTCGCCATGACTGTGCGAGAGGGATTATACTTTGGCGCGGGGCAGCGCACTCCCGACGAGTAGAATGGCACCCAGGTACCGAGGTCCGTATGGACAACAACATCCTCTATTACGGCGACAACCTGGACATCCTGCGGCGGTATATCGGGGACGAGACGGTGGACCTGGTGTACCTTGACCCGCCCTTCGACTCAAACCAGAACTACAATGTGCTCTTCGCGGAGCAGGACGGTTCCTGCGCCGCCGCGCAGATCAAGGCCTTCGGCGACACCTGGCGCTGGGACCGGGCCGCTTGTCAATGGAAAAGCTGGATAGTAACATAAAGGGCGGAGGGATGGGATATGGCTTTAGAACTTGCACTGGAACTCGATCTTCCCGAAGCTTTCCTGGAATGCGTTGACAACAAGCAATTGATGAGTCGGCTGGCCGATGGGATGATGAAGCTAATCGTGACATCCCCACCTTACAACATTGGCAAGGCTTACGAACAGCGCCAATCGCTGGAGTTGTACCTGGAGGAGCAGTCAAGGGTAATCACTGAATGCGTCAGGCTGCTGCATCATCAGGGATCCATCTGCTGGCAGGTGGGCAACCACGTGAGCAAAGATGGTGAGGTGTTCCCTCTGGATATCCTCCTGTATCCTATCTTCAAGCACTACGGCTTACAGCTTCGCAATCGCATCATCTGGCACTTCGAGCATGGGCTCCACTGCTCTAAGCGTCTCTCTGGAAGGTACGAGACCATTCTCTGGTTCACGAAGGGCGATGACTATACTTTCAACCTGGATCCGATCCGAGTCCCTCCGAAATATCCGAACAAGAAGTATTTCAAGGGGCCAAAAGTAGGACTACGATCCTGCAATCCCTTGGGGAAGAATCCTGGAGATGTTTGGATCATTCCCAACGTGAAGGCAAATCACGTAGAGAAAACTATTCACCCCTGCCAATTCCCAGTCGAATTGGTCGAGCGACTGGTGCTGTCGATGACGGATCCTGGTGACAAGGTTTTCGATCCATATATGGGCGTCGGCTCCACTGTGATCGCAGCCTTGAAGCATGGCCGGGTCGGGTATGGGTGCGACATTGAGCAAAAGTATGTAGACGTGGCCTGGCAGCGAGTGGAGCAGCTCAGGCGGGGAACCCTTCGGACCCGGCCGATGGACAGGCCTGTGTATGATCCTTCTGTGCCCAATGGCGGGCAGAGATGAGGATTGCCGCCGTTTACTCCCACCTCAACGGCCAGGAACACATCCTCGTTCATAAGCCAGCAATCTGGGCCGAGATCGAAGAGGTGATTTCCTCGATAGATGCTAACGTTTGCCTTACCAAAGTATCGCGAGAAAGGACCAAGAGGGGAAAGACCCTTTACAGTCCAATCGAAATGAACCATCTCTTCAAGGTCGAGCTGCAGAAGCGAGATTGGAGAGAAGCTCGTACGTCGTATTGGGTGACCGCTGACCAGCGGCTAATTCGGAAGACTATGCAGATGCTTCCAGACCAGCAACGGCAGGAGATTCTTGCCGCGGGCGTTGAGCCGATCTTTTCATACAATCAGACGGACTTCGTCAAGGACAGAATCGCCATTGAGGTGCAGTTCGGCAAATACGCCTTCGTTGCCTACGATCTGTTTGTGAAGCACATGGCTTTCTTCGTGGGCGACCAGATAGACGTCGGTGTCGAGATACTGCCCATGAAAGAACTTCAGGCACAGATGTCCTCTGGCGTTCCCTATTACGAAGGCGAGCTCTACAACCTGCTTCGCCAAGGCCGGAGCACGCCCGCTGTTCCATTGGTGCTCATTGGCATAGCCTGCTAGTTGTGGCCTATCTGTGCGCGACCTGCGCGGCGTGGTGGAGCGGGAGAAGGCCGAGATCGGCGTGCTCATCACCCTACAGCCGCCGACGCAGCCGATGCGGGCGGAAGCGGCCGCCGGCTTCTACACATCGCCGTGGTCGGGGACACATCATCCCCACCTGCAAGTCCTGACGGTTGCCGATCTGCTGGCGGGCAGAGGCATCGACTATCCCGGCACAGAGCCAACGTGACCTTCAAGCAGGCGCCGAGGGCTACGCAGCCGGAGGCAGAGACCATCGGCCTGCCCTCGATGGAAAACCTGTAGCTGCGGGCCAGGGCACGGTGGGCCGTGTCGCCGGCGCGCGTTCCAAGTCCTTATCGTAGCTCACACGCTCCTCTACTTCCTTTGTCTTGACGCCGCGTGGCAGAACGTCGACAATATTGTGGACCCTTTGTAGGGCCGGGGCAATGCAAATTGCCCTCCCCTGTGCGTCCCTCTCCCAGAGGGAGAGGGACGCACAGGGGAGGACCGGCGAGCAAGTACGGAAGGCTCGCCGCAGGATGAGGGCGTATGTAAAGTTCCGCCTCATGCGGATAGGTTAGCGAGGAGACGGTGCCTGATCTCAATCACATACGGCTTCGCATCGAGGAGGCCGAGTTCCGCCTGTCGCCGCTGGCGGCCAAGAGCCGCTACGGGCGGGGCCGGCGCGAGCCGGAGGAGCCTTCGCCGATGCGGGGCGAGTTCCAGCGGGACCGGGACCGCATCGTGCACTGCAATGCCTTCCGCCGGCTGAAGCAGAAGACGCAGGTCTTCCTGGCCCCCCAGGGCGACCACTACGTGACCCGCCTGACCCATACCCTCATCGCCTCGCAGATCGCCCGCACCATCGCCCGGGCCCTCAACCTGAACGAGGACCTGGCCGAAGCCATCACGCTGGGCCACGACCTGGGCCATACGCCCTTCGGCCACGCCGGCGCGCAGGCGCTGAACGCCATTCACCCTGGCGGGTTTCGCCACAACGAGCAGAGCCTGCGCATCGTGGAGGTGCTGGAGAAGGACGGGCGAGGGCTGAACCTGACCTGGGAGGTGCGCGACGGCATACTCAAGCACTCCAAGGCGCGGGCCAGCGTAGCGGCGGAGGCCGTTGGCGTGGCTTCGACCCTGGAGGGACAGATCACTAAGCTGGCCGATAGCATCGCCTACATCAACCATGACATCGGCGACGCCATCCGCGCCGGCGTGCTGTCCGAGAGCGACCTGCCGCGCCAGTGCACCCTCGTCCTGGGCGAGCGCGACTCGCTGCGCATCAATCATATGGTATCGGACGTCATCGAGTCGAGTTGGGAGGCGGCGCGGGCGGGAGAGAATAGCCAGGGCCAGTCGTTCGGCGCTTACCAGGAGGAGCAGCAGCAGACCGCCTCCCTGGCGGCGGAGAACAAGCCCCTGATCACGATGAGTGCGCCGGTGCTAGCCGCGGTAGACGAGCTACGGGACTTCCTGTTCCGGCGCGTGTATTCCGACGCGGCGTCGCAGTCGGAGACGCTGAAGGCGCAGCAGGTGGTGCGGATGCTGTACGAGTACTTCACGCGGTACCCGGCCCAATTGCCAGAGGAGTTTCGTCGCAGCACGCGGCGGTCCTCGCCCGCGCAGATGGTCTGCGACTACGTCTCGGGTATGACCGACCGCTACGCCCTTCAGGTGTTCGAGGAGCTGTACGTGCCGCTACGATGGGGCGAGCTGTCGTAGGCCAAGTGTAGTGATGACTTAAGTCGTCACTACTGGGCACAAGTGCTTCGTCCCGGCACAATGCCGATGCGCCGGCTCTGTTTCCAGAAGGACTTGGACTGCGAGTGAGGGACGAACGGGTGCCGGGAAGGCGTGACGGCGCCGCATCACAGAGCGCCGTGGCTGTACGCCAGGCCGACCCCCGCAATGGTGGCCATCGATACAATCGCGCCCGAGCGGGCCGCTTCGAGGAGGACCTGCGGGCTCATCAGCTCGATCTCAATCTCTTCCAGCCCCTCCGGACGGGGCGCGGCCACCCGGCGGGCGTTGGTGCCCAGGAAGTAGTATGCCTTGCCGCAGCCTCGATTGTCGTCCACGACGAGGGAGCCGAGGGGAATCCAGCCGTCACAGGTGAAGCCCGTCTCCTCCAGCAGCTCGCGCTGCGCCGCGGCCAGCGCGTCCTCCCCGGGCTCGAGGTCGCCGGCTGGCAGTAGCAGCGTGACGGCGCCGGGGCCGTGCCGGTACTGGCGCTCCATCACGATCTGGCCGTCGGCGGTCCGGGCGATGATCATCGCATACTCGTGCAGGCGGACGCAGTAGAAGTCGTCCACCAGCCTCCCATCGGGGAGCAGTATCCGCTCGACCGACACGTGCACCCAGGGGGGTGCCCCGAATACCTCTCGGCGGTCGATCGTTCTCCAGGGTCGGAGGCCTCTTGATCGATTCTGTTCCTGATTCTGCTCTTCAATCATTACTGCAACCACCAACTATTGGTCTGCTCCAGTTCATGAGGAGCAGGTGAATCTCTTAGGTGCAGCCTCTCTGTGCCCCCAGAGAATAGTGCTGTGGGCGGACCGGCCCTAGTTCTTTCCACCGTCGGGCCTGTGAGCCACGGACCTTAGGCATCCCAAGGAGAGGCGGGCGTAGGGGGCGCACGGCCGTGCGCCCCCTATAGAACGGAGAGATCGCCCCTCACCCTAACCTCGCCAGAGGCCCGCCAAAGGCGGTCTCCGTAGGTCCGTAGCGCCGGGCCGTGACGGCCCAGCGCAGGTCGCCCAGGCGACTCGTCTGCCAAAGACGGGTCCGCCTTTGGCGGGCCTTTGGCGAGATACCCTTCGGGCACGACTCGTCTGCCAGAGGCGGACCCGCCTTTGGCGGGCCGTGGCGAGGTCCGGGCGACTAGCGTCGCCTCTGGCGACCTCTGGCAGGCGAGTCGCCTTTGGTTCCCTGGACGTTCCCCTCCCAGAGGGAGAATGGATACGGGTGAGGGTTGGATAGCCGGTTTCCAATGGCGTCGCGTGGGTGAAGGCTCGCCCCTCACCCTAGCCCTTTCCCCGACGGGGAGAGGGCAATCTCTTCTGTTAGCGTTCCCTTCTGTATGTTTGGGCAGCCTGTATGTTTGGGCAGCCTAACCGACCTGGTAGCGCTTCACGGTGTCCCAGTTCACCTCGACGCCCCAGCCCGGCCCCTGCGGCAAGTCGATCACCCCGTCGTGCTGGTCGAATGCCGGCCCGGCCGCAAGCTGCTCCCGTATCGGGTTCGGCGTCCGGTCGAACTCCATGCCCGGGGCCTGGAAGAAGGGCAGCGGGTTCCGCGCCGGCGGGTTCAGCGGCAGAGTCGCCATCAGATGCAGGGAGGAAGCCACGGCGAAGGGTCCGCCCCACACGTGGGGGAAAGTGTGGATACCGAAGGTGTGGCACAGCGTGGCGATCTTCCGCACCTCGGAGGGACCGCCCGTGTTGCAGATATCCGGCTGGGCGATGTCGAAGCCCCGCTTCGCCACAAAGTCTCTGAAGGCGAACCGGGTGTACAGGCATTCGCCGCCGGCGATGGCGATGCCCAGCGGATTGAGGGCCGCCTTTACCTCCAGGTACGATTGCAGGTCGTCGTATGGCACGGGCTCCTCAAACCAGAAGACGTTGTACTGGGCCATCCCGCGTCCCATCTGGATGGCCGTGTAAGCGTTGTAGGCCTGGTTGGCGTCCACCATCAGGGGGATGTCCGGGCCAATTGTTTTGCGCACCGCCTCGATCTGCTTCAGGTCGTCTTTCAGGGAGAGGCCCCCAATCTTCATCTTCATCGCCTTGAAGCCCAGGCGCAGGTAGGTCGCCGCTTCCTCGGTGCGGGCCCGGGCCTGGTCCTTGGCCTCGGTGTAGTAGAGGCCGGTGGCGTAGACAGGTATCTTGGTGCGGACGGCCCCGCCCCACAGCTTGTAGATGGGCACCTTCAGGGCCTTGCCCACGATATCCCACAGGGCCATATCGATGCCGCTGATGGCCCGGACGGGCATCCCGCGATTGAGGCCGCTGCCCAGTGTCCGGCCAATGTTTTGCGTGATCTTCTCGATGTCGAAGGGGTCCTCGCCCACAATCATGGGCCTGAAGCTCTCGACGAGCGCCTGGCCGGCAGTCGTCTCCCGGCCGGCGCCTGCCTCGCCGTAGCCGCTGATGCCTTCGTCAGTGCTGATCTCTATCAGGGTGGCGTTGCGATTGTTCCCCCAGGTCTGGGATGCGCCGAAGTACTCCGGCAGCTTGGCCTGCAGGGTGTAAGCCTTGACATCTGTGATCTTCATACTGACAACCTCCTGCGTGTTTATAGCTCCCGGACCGAGCGCTCCCTTGAGGGGCGGGTCATTGAGCCCGGTGGCTACCGGCCCCAATGATAGCACAATAGCTGGCAGAAAATGCGGGTGGGGGCGGCACTATGCCACGCGATACTTCTCCGCGTCGGCCTGGAACTTCAGGCCGATGCCCGGCTCCTGCGGCGGGCGGATGGTGGCCGTCTGCGGGTCGAAGTCGTAGATGGAGTCATCGGCCGCGAAGACCGTATGCGCCATCTCGTGCAGGGTGTTGCCCACCATGAAGTACTCCTGAATGTAGAAGTTCGGGATGGCCGCCGACAGGTGGACGTGCACCTCCTGCAGGGCGTGGGGGGCGATGGGCATGCCGAAGACGGCCGCCGCGTTGGCCACCTTGAGCCACTCGGTGATGCCGCCCACCCGGCAGGCGTCCGGCTGGAGGATGCGCACGCCGCCCTTCAGCATCAACTGGCGAAAGTCGTAGCGGGTGGCGTGCTGCTCGCCCGTGACGATGGGCGTGCGGGTGGTAGCGGCGACCACGGCGAACCCGTCGTAGTCGTCAGGCGAGACCGGCTCCTCGATCCAGAAGAGGTTGTACGGCTCCCACTTGCGCAGCATACGCATCGCCGTCTCCCGGTCCCAGCTCCCGTTGCAGTCCACCATCATGTCGATGTCCGGGCCGATGGCCTCCCGCACCGCCTTTACCCGCTGAGTGGCCGTCTCCGTGTCCACGGCGTTGGTCCCGCCCTGGAACTTCACGCACTTGTAGCCCTGCCGGACGTACTTCAACGCCTGCTCGGCCAGCCGGTCCGGCGGGTAATGGAAGGCGCAGTTGGCGTAGACGGCGATGCGCTCCTTGTGGGCGCCCAGGTATTTGTAGAGAGGTTGGTTGGCTGCCTTGGACATAATATCCCAGAGGGCGATGTCGATGGCGGCGATGGCGTGTATCACCACGCCCCGGCGGCCGATGCCGTAGGTCCGCCGGAACATCGTGTCCCAGAGATGCTCGTAGGCGTAAGGGTCCTGGCCGACTACCAGCGGGGCGAGGGTGCCCTCGATGATCGTCTTCATCAGCTCGGGGGCAGCGACGAACTGCTGCGGGCCGGCCGGCGAGTAGCTGAGGCCGGTGATTCCGGCATCGGTCTCGACGAGGCAGGCTATCAGACCAGACCGCTTGGCGAGCGCCGGCTGCGTGGTATCCTTGGCGTAGACCCTGGCTTCGATGTTGGTGATCTTCATCACACTACTCCTTCGTTTTGTTGTCAGGGCGGAAACAGGCGTCCGCCCGCACGGGATGAGTTGCCGGGTCAGGGCGAACACGAGGTTCGCCCCAACGCGAAAAGGTTTCTCTGTCAGAGCGAACTCGCGCATTCGCCCATACACGAAAAGGGGACGAACGCGCGGGTTCGCTCTCTTGTGAAAATGGCCCTCACCCCGGCCCTCTCCCAGAGGTCACCATAGGCGACTCGCCTGTGGCGAGGAGAGGGCGCACGGCGGTTTTCATCCCCGATGGCGGCGTGCCGCCGCCATCGGGGAAACTGATATGAAAAGGCTCGCCCAGTGCGGGCGCGTCCCCAGCGGTCGAGCCACACCTCGCGAAAGTGCAACGTACCTGGGCACGCTATCGTCGCAGCCGAGCGCGCTACTGGCCCGCCATGGGCAGTAGACGGGCGCGACCAGCCGATCTGCAGAACAGGCCACTCACTGCAGGGAGCAACCGCGGCCGCTCCCCGCAGGTGTCTCTGAGACTATCGGTCGAGCCACACCTCCCTGAAGTCGGGGATGATCCACTGGTCCTTCAGCCCCTTCACGCTCTTGTGGAACACCCGATTCACCTTCAGGGCGTACCCATGAAGGCTGTAACCCCCTTCGAAGAGAATGGTCTGGCACTTCTTGTAGATCTCGGTGCGCTTCTTGAGGTCGAGCTCGGCGCCTCCTTCGTCCAGGCACTTGTCCAGCGCCGGGTCGCTGACCATGCTGCGATTCATCGCTCCCTTGGTGGAAAGGCGCTTGCGATTGACGTCTGGATCGGGCGGCGAATCGCCCCGCCAGGCACCCACCTGGAACTCCAGGGCCGCCATCTTAGCCATTATGGCCACCCGCTCAACGGACTCTATGGTGGTGCGGATGCCTGCCGCATCCCACATGTTCTTCATCATCTCGCCGGCCCGCTGCTCCTGAATCCGGGTGACCACGCTGAAGGTGATATTCAGGCCGTTGGGGTACCCGGCCTCCGCCAGCAGCGACTTGGCCTTGGCTTGATCGAAGGTATACTTCGGCAGAGACTCATCGTAGCCGATCACGCCGGGTGCCCACCATGGGTAGTAGGCAGGCACGGCCAGCCCGAAGCCAAGGGCCTTCGCGATGGCCTCCTTGTCGGTGGCGTACTGGGTCGCCTGGCGCAGCTTCACGTTGTCGAAGGGCGGCTTGAACTGGTTGAAGCCTACCGCCGGGATGGTGCGCACGGCGTGAGGAAGCTCGTAGTAAGCCAGGTCGGAGTCGGCCTTGATGACATTGATATCCTTTGGCTCGAACTCGTTCATGAAGTCGACGGTCCTGGCCTTGAGCTCCAGCATGACCACCGCCGTGTCAGGCATGATGCGCATGACGACGCCGTCCAGGTAGGGGAGGTTCTTCCCATCGGCGCCCTTCTCCCAGTAGCCGTCGAAGCGCTTCACGGTGAGCTTGTTGCCCTCGATCCAGTCCACGAACTCGAAGGGGCCCGCACCCACCGGGTGCTTGAGGAACCCATCGTCACCGTTCTTCTCCACTGCCGCCTTCGAGACCATCGCCATCGGGTCCATGCCCCTGGACAGATTGGCGAGGAGGGCGGCCGTAGGTCCCTTCAGGTTCAGCTTCATCGTGTTCGCATCCACCACCTCGATGCTCTTGACGGCCTCCACATAGGTCTTGGCGCGCGATTTCTTATGGTTCAGCATGCGGTCCAGGTTCCATCGGAAAGCCTCGATGTCAAACGGGCTGCCGTCGTGGAACTTGACGCCGGGCTGGATCTTAAGGAGAACAGTGGTAGGGTTTGAGAACTCCCAAGAGGCCACCAACTCTGGTTTAGGGCCTACCAGGCCGGTAGCCGGGTCCGCTTCCAGACGGAACATGCCATCGTACATCACGCTGAGGCACGCTCCGCAGCCACCGGAGTCCATGTGCGGGTCCAGGCTATCGGCGGCGCTCTGGTCGACGCCAATTAGCGTGCCCCCGCGCTTGATCTTGGGTGCGGGGGTCGGGCTGGGTGCTGCGGGCTTGGGTGCCGCGGCGGCCGTCGCCGGCGCCTGGGGTGCCGCCTGAGATGCCACGGTAGGCGCGGCAGGGGCAGAGGACGCGGGCTTGGCCGGCGCTGCGGTAGGCGTGGCAGGGGCACAGGCGGCAAGAAGCACGAAGACGCTTACAATGCTGATCGCCAGGTACGCGCGTGCTCGCATCGTTTTCTCCTCTCTCTTACTGGCATTTACCCCTCCGCTAATCAGCCGACAAGCCGGCGGAAGGGAATCGCGGGCCCTGTGAAACCATGGCCAAGCCGATCGAAGAGTAACCTGTCATCCGACAACGATGGCGTCACCAACCCCGATATACGAAGTCCAATTCACCTCCTTTAAGATTATTCTGGGGGGCCGGTGTCCGTTGCCTTCGTGGTTGCTGGCACGCGCTCCGTTGCGACGAGCCGAACGGCCGTTAGGCGGCCCGATACTTGTCACGCCGGTGGCTTCCTAGAACCATCGGGGGCAGATGGGGTAGCAGGGACTTTCGTTGGCGCCGCGTTCGGCGCCGCGAGGACGCGAGACGCAAGAGCGGTAAGCGCTTTCAAGGTGGTGATCGCCAGGTAAGTGTGTGCACGCACTGGTCCCCCTCACTTGTACTTGACTTCGCCAGGAAAAGGACAAAGCAGGTCAAGGAATCGGGTTATGGTCGCAGTCGAGCATACAAGGGATCACCGATGGATACGAGCTGGTGGCTTACCTCCTCCTTCGACTTTGCAGGACCGATGGAGTCAAGCAACTGTTAGCTCTAATCATAGCACAATCCCGTGGCTTAGGAGAGTTTAGCACATTACATCCGACAATGGAATGGGGATCTGTCCGATGGAGGCAAAGTGTGCGTCCAGAGGGATGTGCAGAGGCCGCAGGTCTTTGCACTGTCTCAGTCTCCTCCAGCCTCTCCTCCTGGAATAAGAGCGGGCCGCAGGTGCTTCGGCAGCGCCGAGGGATCGTCCCGGCCGGGGAGAAGCTCGCCGGGAACGAGGGCGCCCTCGTCGCCGAGGTCAGCGTAATACCAGAAGCCCGTATCCGGGTCGGGCACTATCGTGTAGCCGTCGATCGTCTCGTAGCCGTTCATCCACTCGTCGCCGAAGGGCACTGCCTCGAAGGACGTCCCGTCCGGCTGGGTGATGGTTATCACGACGGGGGCCACGGGCGCGGCAGAGGCATACATCGAGCAGCCGAGGGAGAGCGCGGCCAGTATGAGGCAGGCTGCCAGCAATCGGATCAGGCGCATACCAATCCCTCCATACCAGGACGACGTCCGGTCACGGCCGAGCGCGCTGCAGGTGGCGATGGGCGGAGTCGTTGCTGCTCAGCGGCGTATGCCGAGCCGGGCGCCTACCCTTCCCCGTAATATGCGAAGATGACCGTCTTCTCGCCCCGGATCTTACGGCACTCCGGGCAGGCAACATACCAGAAGTACATCGCCCTCGGCTTCTGTCTGGTCTGGCGCATCAGCTCGGCCGCGCCGGTCCCCAGTCGCTTCCAGGGGCCGGGGTGGACGATGCTCAGGAGCCGGCCACCGCCGAAGGTCTTCACTCGCGGGTCTGGCTGCGACGGGGGCTCGATCTCGACCATCACATCGGCACGGAACAGCCCATCGCGGGAGAGGATGCGGGCCGGCTCCACCAGGCGATAGCCCTTTTCCTTCACTTCGCGCATCATCTGCTGGATGCTGTTCGCCATTCCCACCGGGATGTGGAGCAGCGTCATAGTGGGAACGACATAGAAGGCCTTTCCCTGCCAGTTATGTTCCTTCAACTGCCATTCATCGTCATCGATGTCCGGACAACCGCACTCGGGCACTTTTTCCTCCCCTTCTTACAACGAGCCGGCGCCGGCGGGACCCGCGCCCTGCCGGGCCTCAGCGGGCCGGTGGGCTCTACGCTTGTAGAGCCTATGGGCGTGAATGTAGTCTTCTACCAGCTCAGGCAACTGGTATTTGATGGGCAGGCCTGCGGCGACCCGTTGCTGGAGCTCGCTGGAGGAGATCTCCAGTTGCGGGGCCCGCAAGACGATTCCGCGCTCCACGGCCTCCGGGCTAACGCTGGCCAGGGCGCGCAGGTCAGGCTCGGGATAGCCGGGGCGCGACATCACTACGAGCCGGCACTGGGCAAGGATGCGGCCCGGCTGGTACCACCGGGGCAAGTCCAGCAGGGAGTCCTCGCCGATGATAAAGTACAGCTCGGCATTCGTCTGGGCCCGCAGCAGGGCCAGGGTGTCGGCGGTGTGAGATGGGCCGTCCCGCTGCAGGTCGGCGGTGGACAGCCGAAAGTGCGGGTTGCTGGCGATGGCCAGCCGCACCATCGCCACGCGGTGCTCGGCGGCGGTGATGTGGCGGTCCTGCTTATGCGGCGGGATGCGGGCCGGCACAATGAGGACCTCCCGCAGGTCCAATCGCGCATAGGCTTCCTCGGCAATAACCAGATGTCCATAATGAATGGGATCGAAAGTCCCGCCCAATACGCCGACTCTGTCCATTCACCACTCCAACTCGAGGTTTCCCACGACTACTCTGTCCCCCGGCTGCACACCCTGCCGCTCCAGCGCGGCCGATACTCCAAGCCGGGCCATTCGCTCTCGAAACCAAGCCACTGCCCCGCGGCTGGCGGGATCGACCATCCTCGCCAGGCGCTCCAGGCGCGGGTGGTACACCCGAAAGGCGCCTCCCTCCCGCTCCACGCGATAGCCACGGCCCTCCGGCCGGTAGACCTTCTCGCCGGCCTGCTCGCGCGGCGCCTGGCGCCCCGCGGCCAGTAGGTGCGCCATCGTGGCCAGCACTTCGCGCGTGCCGGCACCGGTAAGGGCAGAGACCGGTTGTACCTCTACCCCTCGGGCGGCGAATCCCTGCTGCAAGGCCGGCCACCGCTCCTGCACCTCCGGCAGGTCCACCTTGTTCACCACGACAAGCCGGGACTTGTCCGGCAGACTGCGGCCGTAGGCCAGCAATTCACTGTTGATGCCGTCGTAGTCCGCGAGGGGGTCAGCGGCCGCGCCGTCTACCACATGCAACAGCAGCCTGGTTCGCTCGGCATGCCGCAGGAAGTCGAGCCCGAGGCCCACTCCCTGGTGTGCGCCCTCGATAAGGCCGGGGAGGTCGGCCAGCGTTATTCGCATGCCGTCGACCTCTGCCACACCGAGATTCGGCTGAAGAGTAGTGAAAGGATAGTCCGCGACTTTCGGCGTGGCCCGTGTCACCGCGCGGAGGAGGCTCGACTTGCCGGCGTTGGGGTAGCCGATTATGCCGACGTCGGCGATCAGCTTCAGCTCCAGGCTCACCCAGTGCTCTTCCCCGGGCTCGCCGCGGAGGGCAAAGCGGGGGACGCGCTCGGTGGCCGTGGCAAACCGGGCATTTCCCCATCCACCCATCCCCCCACGCGCCACCAGCAGGCGCTGGCCTTCCATCGTGATCTCACCGAGCTGCTCCCCCTCACAGGCAACGACGGTGCCCAACGGCACCTGTACCGGCGTATCGTCTCCACACGGACCATGCTTCTTCCCGCCCTGCCCGGGACCTCCGTTGCCGGCCGCGAAGCGCGGCCGGCTCCTGAAGCGCAGCAACGTGTCCTCCGTCGCATCCCCGACCAGGTACACGGAGCCGCCGTGCCCGCCGTCGCCGCCATCCGGCCCGCCGAAGGGGACAAACTTCTCCCTGCGAAAGCTGACGGCGCCATCGCCGCCCTTGCCGCCCTTCACATAGATCCGCGCCGTATCGAACCCGCTGTGCATCATAGCCGATTTGTATTCTATCATACCTAATAGATGGGTGACTTAGTAGTGGTCATGGCCATAGTAATGTTGAAAATGTGGATAAGCCTGGAATCGGCGGAAAATAGGGTGAGTGCGGAACGGGGCGCCTGTGGGTAACGACGGCTGCCCCGTCTACGTGGGGGGGAAACAAGAGGATATATCGCGCGCCAGGGCATACGCATGGGCCGTTGGGATGACGACAGGGAGAAGGCATGTGCTGCCAGTTATCAACGGCGCGACCTAGTTTTCCACTGTTATGGGCGGGTTTTCAACAATAGCGTCATGCCGGCGCAGCGCGCGCCAGCGTAGCGCCGTGTCGTCCGCAGACGTGCGGTCGTATCGACGTGAGGCGGCGGGGTGATGGGCCGCGCCTGGGCTGCAGAGGGGACGTGGGACAGAATCTGCGGCCCAGCCGGCCCGGCCCGCCGTCGCACTCAGCACGGACGCCGGCATCGATGGCCGGCGAGCTTGGTGGCGGAGGATTTCCCGTGTGGGGGCGAGGTCTCGTAGCTGGGAAGGAGGGCGGTGTCGCGATAGCGTACGGTGGGGATTGGCGACATGAGTGGATATACCCTTGCGGCCGCGGACGCTAGAAGGCATGGCGATAGCTTCGGCATCGCGCACGCCAGCGGCAGGTTATCGTGGGGGCAGCGACGTCAAGGGAGCGTGTGACCGTAGCAAGAACGGCCGAGGGGCGCGTAGATGCATGGGACGGCTGAATACAGTCCGGCGGCTCGTCGCAGGCGGCTGCGACGGGGGCCTGGAGCGCCCGACGCTGCCCTGGGACGGTGCTCATCAGCGCAACGGAAACGGCGCAGGGATATCCGGCTTCGCCACAGAAGTAAGACTGACGCTGATGGGCGAGGTGGCGTCGCTATGGCGGCTGCCGCTCCTGCTCATAGCGCCAGCAGGGAGCTGGCGAAGGGGGATCGTGTTCGCGACGTGCGGTCAGCGGATTGCCTGACGGCTCTTCGACTGCTATGGCCGGTGATGCATAGCAGGGGGCGAGACCTGCCTGGTGGCGCGCAGCAGGCTGCGGTACGCGAAAGATGGATCGGCTTGCGGGCATACAGTGCCTGTGATAGGATTGCGAAGACACGGCGTAAGGATAGAGTAGAGGACAGATAAGAAAATGGTCGTCGGTGTGAATACGGTCAGAGAAGCAGCGCAGCGGGTCACAGAGAACGTGGCGCGTGTCATCGTGGGCAAGGAATCCGTGGTAGAGCTATTGCTGGTGGCGCTGTTTTGCCAGGGGCACGTCCTTATCGAGGACGTGCCGGGCATCGGCAAGACGATGCTGGCGAAGTCGCTGGCCCGGTCGCTTGGATGTGCCTTCCGGAGGATCCAGTTCACTCCCGACCTGCTTCCTTCGGATATCACCGGCATCAGCTTTTTCAACCAGAAGACGCAGGAGTTCGAGTTTCACGCCGGCCCTGTTATGTCGAACATCCTGCTGGGCGACGAGATCAACCGGGCGACGCCGCGGACCCAGTCGGCCCTCCTCGAGAGCATGGAGGAGCG
>JAMCWG010000009.1 GCA_023475235.1 Chloroflexota bacterium | reverse complement strand
CCCACTTTCTTCACCCTGATCGCGGCCGCGGCCATCCCCATCATTCTACTGGCCCAGCGCGAGCTGCGCCGCTACGGCTGGCCGGTCCAGTTGACCCTGGGGCTGCTCCTCGGCGGCACCCTGGGCAACCTGACCGACCGCCTCCGGCTGGGGTTCGTGGTCGATTTCATCGATGTGGGCGTCGGAAATCTCCGCTGGCCGACCTTCAACGTGGCCGACAGCGCCTTCGTGATCGGCGTGGGCATTCTGCTCATTTATTTCTTGCTCTCGGAGCGCGATGCAGCGTAGGACAATAGTCGTTTCGGCCCAGGACACCGGCCAGCGACTGGACCGCGCCCTGGCCCGCGCTTTCCCCGAGCTGTCCAGGACCCGGCTCCAGCAGCTCATCGCCGTGGGCGCGGTGACCCTGGATGGCGCGCCAGCCGAGGCGAGCCGCCGGCTGCATCCCGGCGAGCGGATCGAGGTTTCCCTGCCCGCGCCGCAGCCCTCCGACCTCACACCCGAGCAAATACCCGTCAGCATCGTCTACGAGGACGACGACCTCCTGGTGATCGACAAGCCCCCCGGACTGGTGGTGCACCCGGGCGCCGGCCACCCCTCGGGCACGCTGGTGAACGCGCTGCTGGCCCGCCATCCCAGCCTGGCCATCGGCGGCTCGCTCCGGCCGGGCATCGTGCACCGGCTGGACCGCGATACCTCCGGCCTTATGGTGGTGGCGAAGACCGACCGGGCTATGGCCAGCCTCACCTCACAGATGCGGGCCCGCCAGGTGCTCAAAGAGTACACCGCTCTAGTGTGGGGCCGTCCGGACAGTGATCGGGGCGTCATCGAGGCGCCCATCGGCCGCGAACATCACGACCGCAGGCGTATGGCCGTGGTGGAGCAAGGCCGGCCCGCGCGCACGCATTTCGAGGTCATCGAGACCATTCCCCTCCACGGCACCGAGGAGGTAAGCCTTCTTCGCGTCCGGCTTGAGACAGGGCGCACCCACCAGGTCCGCGTCCATCTGGCCGCCATCGGCCACCCGGTGGTCGGCGACCCCGAGTACGGCCGCCGCGGCGACACAATCCCGTTGAAGCGGCAATTTCTCCACGCCAGCCGGCTGGGCTTCAAACTGCCCGGCGGCGAGTACTGCGAGTTTCGTTCCCCGCTGCCGGCCGACCTCGCCGAGCTCCTCGCTCCCCTTCGCCGAGCGCAATTCTAGCTCAATACTATCTTTTCCTCGCGCCTCTTCATCCTACCCTTGGCACGAATCTTGCAGTTATAAAGTGATGGAACCCCTATGAGGGGGCCGGAGGAGGAGACAAAGATGATGTGGTTGAAAGCTTGCCCACGCTGCAACGGTGACCTTTACATCGAGTACCAGGTCGGCGAGACCAACGTCGTCTGCCTGCAATGTGGGCACATCCTTACCAAAGCTCAGGAGGATCAGCTACGGCGGCCGGCGCCGGCTGGAGTCGCCAAGAATTGATTGGATTTGCGCCCCTCGAGGCGTTGGACTGAGGCGGGGCTGCACATACCAGACCCGCCTCAGAAATGCCCATTGGCATCCTATCCCGCCGAGGCCCTCTCGGCCGCTTTCCTTACACCGAAGGCATCTCATCGGTTCCCATCCACCGCCACGGGCTGTCTGCTGGACATTGCCAAGCCGAGCCAACCTTGCTACAATGAAGCCGCGGCATATCACAGGCAGGAGATCACTGGAAATGTCCGTGCACTCGACTGCGAGCTAACCCGAAGGCTGTGGTGCCCGACATGTTTCGCGTCCATAGAAGACAACCCGGACAAACGAGAGAGGCTGAGGGAATGATCAGCAAGGAATTATTGGAGATACTGGTCTGCCCCGCGTGCAAGACCAAGGTAGTCCTGGAGGGCGAGCGGTTGGTGTGCTCCAATTGCATGCGCAAGTACCCGGTCCGCAACGGCATCCCCATCATGCTGATTGAGGAAGGCGACAAGGCGCTACAGGACGAGAAGAGCTAGCAGGCAGACCGCCGCCGCGGTGGAATTGGTTGCCAGTTTGCCGGCTCTGTGGTAAACTTCTAACGGAGCCGCTTTGCCGGATGGTGTAATCGGTAACACGCCTGACTCTGGATCAGGTAACTCAAGGTTCGAGTCCTTGTCCGGCAGCCACCCAGACCGACCGAGGACCAAATACGATCGGATCGTCCTGTGCCCCCTCACGGAGGGCACAACTTATCATATGGCGCATTCGTCTAGAGGCCTAGGACACCTCCCTTTCAAGGAGGAGACCATCGGTTCGAATCCGATATGCGCTACAACGGAGCGAGGCCGTTCGCGAACACGAACGGCCTCCATTGCGTTTACTCGTCTTGTTGCCTACTCGTCTTCGTCGGGCTCTTCGGGCTCCTCTACGGAGGGCACCCCGAATGAGCCTACCCTCGGCAGCACCACGGCCCGCCCCCAGTCGCGGCGGCTCCGGGCCGGCGCCGTTCCCAGCGCATCGATGGCCTGACGGAACGCGCCGATCCGCGCCTCGGTCTCCGACGCGGTGGCTCCCGCCGGCACCAGCACCCCCTCGATGCCCTGATCGCGCAGGTGCACCAGGTCGTCCGGCGCCAGCCAGCTCCCGGCAGCGGCGATGATCGGCTTCGCTATCACATCCGCCAGGAGACGGTACCTCACAAGGTCCTCCAGGGTCAGAGAACCGGGCTCGGCTTTGCTGTTCTCGATCACAATGCCTTCCACCGGGAGCGCGCTCGCAGCGCGGGCCAGCGGCAGGGGATACCGCAGGTCCAGCGACAGGAATGTCCCTACAGTGGAGCTGCGAAGAATCGATGCCGGCGCACGCCGGACGGGCGCCACACAGTAATCGATTTCCTCCCACGCGGCGAAGGGGCCGCAATCGGCCGGGGCCTCCGCCGGCAGCAGCACCCCCAGCAGCACATCGGGCCTCGCCTGATGGACCGATTGCAGGGCCTGCCGCTCAATGGTCAGGCTCGACCCCACCATATCCCCGCTGGGGCCAATATCCAGGAGCAGCGCGTCGGCACCCTTGCTCGAGGCTGCCTGCATCAGCTCCGGCTGGGGCGGCACTTGCGCCACCAGGACCAGCGAGGGCACGGGCAGCTCTGCCGCGGCCCCGAAGCCGATGCGCGACGGCGCCCCTCTGGCTACCCGCGCCAGCTTTTCGGTGAGCTTGCTTTTTTTGTTTTCAGTTTCGGCCACTAAGCACCTCCTACCACTAAAGCCATTGTAGCGCTCCAGCCCGTGCCGTCAAGACATAGCACAAGACGCGGCAATTGGTTGACAGATACCGATGCAGCAAATAGCATGTAGGCGTTTCCCAGACCTCATATTCACCGGTTGGGCGACTACCCCAATCGGCCCGAGACGGGATGATTCGAATGAGCGAGCCTGGCGATCGTACCCGGATTGTCCTGAGCCTGGCGCTCGTGGCGCTGGTGGCCGCCGGCGCCGTGGCATGGCTGGACCGCCGGTCGGAGGCACACCCCCTGGCTGTCACCACCCCGACGGTTGTTCCCACCGCAGAGGCAAGCATCAAGGTCTATGTCAGCGGCGCCGTCGGCGTGCCGGGTGTGCTCGAGATGCGCCCCGGACAGCGCGTCGAGGACGCCCTGTCGCTGGCCGGAGGACCTCTTCCGGATGCCGAGCTCGACGGCCTGAACCTGGCGGCCCGGGTGCGGGACGAGCAGCATATCAACGTCCCCCGTCAGGGCGAGCGCCCGCCCACGGCTTCCGAGGCGGCGGCCGGCGGCAAGCTCGATCTCAATACGGCCACCCTGGCCGAGCTCGACAGGCTGCCGGGCGTGGGACCCGTCACCGCCGAGAAGATTATGTCGTATCGCCGTGAGAAAGGCAGATTTCAGCGAGTGGACGAGCTGCTGGAGGCGAAGCTACTGAACCAGCGCACCTTCGAGGCGGTAAAGGGACTGGTGACCGTGCAGCCCTGAGCGGACAGGCCCGCCTTAGGCGGACAGGCCGAAAGATACAACCCTCGACGAATGAAGAGAGGATGGGCACACTGCCGGAGCGATATGCCCATCCTCTGCTCGCTCTGCCGCTTCAGGGGCATGCGAAGTGCCTCTACTGCTCCGGAGGTGATGCGCTCGGCTGCGGGGATGACGCGCCTGTGGCCGGCCGTTGCCTGCGCCGTCGCCAGAGGAAGAATGCCACCACGCAGAGGGGAATGATCAGCCAGAACAGAAAGACGACGGCGATCAGAGCCACCTCTACCACGACCCGCAGGAAGGTGAGGGATGCCTCCCAGGCGCTGCCCATCGACCTCAGCGGATTCCAGCCCTCGGGCGGTCGCTTCTTCGACCTGGCCTCCGGTATCAAGGACACGCTGATGGTGGACATATCCGAGCGGCGGCTCAGGTACTTCATTCGTCCCTGTATGCGCTCGATCTGCCCGCGGACGTTGGTCAGCTCCTTCTGCACGGCGATGATATCGCTGATCTGCGTGGACCGGTCGAGAAGGCGCACCAGGCTGGCCTCCGTCGCCTGCAAGTTGCGGAGCTGGGAATCCAGGTCGGTGTACTCCTCGGTCACGTCCTGGCTGCTGCTGCTCTCGTTGTCCACCCGCAGGGCCAGCCCGCGCAGCCGCTGAATGGTGTTGTCATAAGCCAGGGCCGGGACTTGAATGGTTATGTCTGCAAGCTGAAATTCGCCCTCATAGCGGCTGCTCGATTTGGCCACGAATCCCCCTGCCGTCTGGGTAATGTCCCTGGCGGCAGCCAGCGCCTGCTCGACGTCTCCGACCACCAGAGTCAGATTCGCCGTGCGAATGATCATCCGGTCCCACGACGCAGTGGCTTCACCTGAGGCAGGGCTGGACCCCGCCCCGCCGGGGGCGCCGGCGGCAGGGGCCGCCGCCGACTTGGCTGCGCCTGCCTTCGGCGCCTCGCTCGCCCGGCTCGCCTGGTCCAGAGAAGCCTTGTCCTGTTGGGGTACTGCCGCCGGGGCGCACCCGGCCACCAGCAATGCGATCACCAGCACCCATAGCCACTTCAGCATCATCTCATTCTCCTTCGGACTTATGTCCAGCGATCTCGGCCTTCACCATATTCAACGCATAATGCCGCAGAAATGTTCCCGCGAGACCGCGGGATGGAAGGCACCTTTTCCGGGATGGCTTGTGAGGCGATATTCAGCACGGGCCTGCGGCGGTTGGCCCACGCTGATTCGAGTTTATAGTATACTCTAGAGGAGCAGAGCTTGATTACTGAGGAGAACCACAGTGGGTGATATATTGGATGAAGCGGCTGCCCTGGTGCAATGCAAGGAGTGTCCGTGGTACAGGGCGTGCGTCGTGCCGATGCGGCTCACGCCGGAGGACCTGCGCCGGCAAATGGAACAGGCGATGCCAGGAGGGCTGGGGGCCGGCGCTCAGGGCTCGCCGCAGTTTATGGCCAGCCTGATGGCCGCCGCCCAGAACTTGATGCTGGAAGGCTGCCCCATTTTCATCGAGCGGCTCCGTCGGAGCCCCAAGCTGGCGCAACGGATCAAGGAGATGATGCAGGCCTGGGGAAGCGAAGAAGAGCCGGGCCCGTAGGACTACGTAGAGCGCAGATCATAATGGACGCCGTGCCAACCCTAGCACGGCGTTCCGCGTCCGGCTGGTGTGATATCGCTGGGCTAACTGCGGAACCCGGGTCAGCGTCTGCCCGGGCGCGCGGCCCCAGGGGGCGGTGTGGGACGGCAGGACGCGACCCTAGCGGCTGAGCTGCTGTCGGAGTGTGTTTAAGGGGCGACCACACGCGCCCGCGTGGGGACCGTCACCGAGTTGCCGGTTGCTGCAGGCTGCACTTCCTGGTTGGCCTGGTCGGCGGAGATATCGGAAAGCGTGTCACGAGGGGCTGAAAGTTTATCGTCGACCTCCCAGGTGTAAGTGCCATCGCACCACTGGGTAACCCAGATGACGTTGCCCCAGTCGTCCAACTGAGGATACTCCCGGGCGATGCACGTAGCAGCCGAGGTGGCGCCGACGGGCATAAGCAGAAGACTTATCAACAGCAATCCGAGCGACACGAGGAACAGGGCTTTCATCTATTGCCTCCCTTCCTCCCCATCATCCTGGCGCAGGCGCGAAGACCACGCGTGGGGGTTGACTGAAGGGACTGCGCTGCGGATGAAGCGACCTGCCGACCTATTTCATTCCACATTTCATGTTACACCCGCTGCCGCAAAATCGCAAGTCGCCGCCGGAGAGTGTTGAATGGGAACCAATGAATCGCGGACTGTCCCCACTCGGCCCAAGTCATGCCCGACCTGTGGGGCGCATAGGGCTTGATTCGAGGCCAAAATAGGGATGGCCTTCGTCGTTCTCATTCT
>JAMCWG010000188.1 GCA_023475235.1 Chloroflexota bacterium | reverse complement strand
CAAGCTCGGCGACCGGGTGGCACGCGGCGCTCGTCCCCGGCCGGGCGAGAATCCCGACGTCCCGAGCGCCCTGCCCATTCGATACACCGCTCGCCAAAAGGGATTTGGGGACCTGGAGCGGCCGGGGGCGTATGCTGAGTATATGGAGATCGATGCATCGCGCGTCGTCCCCATTCCCGAGGGGGTCTCCGATCTGGCGGCAGCGCTGGCCGAGCCCCTCGCCGTGGCCGTCCACGCCGTGCGCCTCACCGGCATCAAGCTGGGGGACACGGCGCTGGTGATGGGGGCCGGCCCGATAGGGCTGTTCGCGATGCAGTGCCTGCGGCTATCGGGGGCCGGCGCAGTCTACGTATCCGAGCCGGCGGCTGCGCGGGCCGACCTGGCGCGCCGCCTCGGTGCCGACCGCGTGTTCAACCCGCGGCAGGAGAAGGTGACCGAAACGATGCTGCGCCTCACCGACGGAATCGGGCCGGACGTCGTCCTGGACGCGGCGGGAGCGTCCCCCACCCTTCAACTGGCCCTGGAGACGGTACGGCAGCGAGGCAGGGCAGTGGTGGTCGCACTGTGTATGGAGGCTTCGCCGATCACCACCGTGGACTGGGTGGGCCGCGAGGTGGAGCTGAAGGCGGCGTACGGAAGCACGCCCCGCGACTGGCAGGCCAGCTTCCACCTTCTGCGTCGCCATTTGGTGGAGGCCGAGGGCATCGTCACGGACAAGGTGCACCTGGCCGACATCCAGGCCGCCTTCCAGGCCCTGCTCAAGCCCACCACCCAGGTCCAGGGCGTCGTGATGCTTTAGTTGCAGGTCCCTTCTCTCTGGAAAAGGGCCAAGGTGAGGGTCCATATGAACTCTCTGCCAAACGAAGAGGATCGCGGTCGTAATCTCCCTCTCCTCGCCGGAGGCGAGGAGAGGGAACGAGAGCAGCAGAGGGACAGCACTAATAGGGAGCAGCATTTTCAGGCAGCCGGACACACCGTCGCCGGCCAGAGCACAGGGCCCGGGTGAAGTGTACTGCTGATAGACTCATATGAAAGGGCTAGTGAAGGAGATAGTATGCGGCTGAGGGATAAGGTTGCCATCGTAACCGGGGCCGGCGACGGCATCGGCCGGGCCACGGCGCTGGCGATGGCCCGCGAAGGGGCCAGGGTTGTGGCCGTCGATATCGACCCCGCCAGGCTGGAGGCCGTGGCGGCCCAGATTCGCGGCTCCGGGAGCCAGGTCCTTCCCGCGCAGGCCGATGTCAGCCTCGCCGCGCCCGTCGAGGCGATGGTGAAGCAGGCCGTCGATACCTGGGGGCGGGTCGATATCCTGGTGAACGGCGTCGGCGGCAGTGGCATCACGCCCCGGTATCGCGAGCACGGCACGGCGGGGCAGACCTGGGTGGAGGAGATCGCCGAGGAGGACTGGGACGGCACGATGGTCCTGAACCTGAAGTCGGTCTTCCTCTGCTGCCGGGCGGCCATTCCCCATATGAAGCGACAGGGATACGGTCGCATCGTCAATTTCTCCTCCATTGCCTGTGAGCGGGGGATGGCCAACTCGCAGTGGGCGTACGCCGCCTACGCCGCCGCCAAGGCCGGCGTGATCGGCTTCACCCGCCAGATGGCGCGCGAACTGGGGCCGTTCGGCATCACCGCCAACTGCGTAGCGCCGGGCTCCGTCTCCAACCCGCGGATGGAGGCCCGCCGCGGGCAGCGCACCGAGGAAGAGAACCGGCAGGCCCTGCTTCAGATTCCGCTGCGCCGTATCTCCAGCCCCGACGAGCAGGCGGCGGCGCTGGTGTTTCTCGCCTCCGACGAGGCCAGCTACATCACCGGAGTGACCATCGACGTCAACGGCGGCACCTATTTCCGGTAAGCGGACCTTCCAAGGACGCTACCGCTGGTTCCAGGTTGCTCAAGCCTATTGCAGACTGGGAAGAATGGACCGCACCAGTCGGCTTACGGCGCCAATTGTTTGCTAGTGTACTCTATTTTTCCTTGACCGACCCGTGAACGTTCGTCATACTTTGGGAGATGAACGCGCGTCGGTTCCCAAGCAGGAGGCAGAAAGCGCGGGAAGGAGACGTCGAGGATGAGCTTCAAGGGCTACTACGAGTGCTACTACTGCGGCCACCGGGGCAACGCAACAAGCCATCGGTACGAACACCGGATCCCCAAGTCTTGGGGCCTGAAGGACAGCGACTCCCTCATAGTTGACGCGTGCCGGCAATGTAACGACAAGAAGCGGGCGATGGACTACCTTACTTTCGCTAGCTGGATCCTGCAGAATAACTGGTCTGCGTCTTGGCCAGATGCGAATATGGAGCGGTTCATCCGTGAGGTGATGAGAGTACTCGGAATGACGCGGAAGCAACTCCGGGAGGGAAGATACTGAGTCGTCTATCAACTCGTTGTGACTCTGGTTGAATGCCGCACGGTTGACCTCACCTCCGGCCTGCGGCCACCCCTCGCCACGGCCCGCCAAAGGCGGTCTCCGTAGGCGACTCGCCGTGGCGAGGTCCGCCTTTGGCAGACGAGTCGCCTGGGCGACCTGCGGTGCGGCCCACAGGCCGCTCCGCTACGGACCTTCGGCCCCCTCTCCGCGCGCGGAGAGGTCGCCACGGCCCGCCAGAGGACGAAGTCCCGCCTCCGGCGGGCAGGCCGCCTTCGGCAGACGACTCGCCTCCCGCCAAGATGCCTGCGGCACTCTCGCCGTGGCGAGGGGTCGCCTTCTTTGACTGCTGGTGAGGATGGCGGGTCTGGCGACTGGCGAGGGGCCAGGGGGGTGAGGTAAGCCCCGCGAGCAGCCGGACCAGTGGACTATGAAAAGGCCGTGGCAGTGTAGCACGCTGTCACAAACCCGTGCTCGATGGAGGTGATTCATGGAAATCCACGCTAGGACTGCAATGACGGGATCGAGCGTCCTCGCCGAGACGCTGAGGGGCTACGGCGTCACCCACGTGTTTCTCGTCCCCGCGATACTCACCCCGGCACTGGCCCAGATGGATGAGATGGGCATCACCACGGTGGCCGGCCACAGCGAGCTGGCCGCGGCGTATATGGCCGACGGCTTCGCCCGCGCCGCCAGCCGGCCGGCCGTCTGCATGGCCCAGGCCGTCGGCGCGGCCAATATGGCCGCCGGGCTGCGGGAGCCCTTCCTCGCCTCCTCGCCGGTAATCGCCATCACCGGCGGCCCCCACCCAGATTCAAGGTACCGGCACCTGTACCAGCAGATCGAGGACTTCCCGATGTACGGGCCGGTCACCAAGTTCAACGCGCGGGTGGACAAGGTCGAGCGGCTACCCGACCTGCTCCGGCAGGCGTTTCGGGCGGCGACGACCGGCGCGCCCGGCCCCGTTCACCTGGAGGTGCCCGGCCGGCTGGGACAGGGCATCTTCGGCGAATGCGACGTCGAGCTGGTCATCGAGGAGCAGTTCGGCAAGTACCCGGTGTACAGGCCCGAGCCCGAGATACACCATATCCGCGAGGCGGCCGCCCTTCTTTCCAGGGCCGAGCGGCCTGTCATCGTGGCGGGGGGCGGCGTCATCGCATCCGATGCAGCAGGGGAGCTGGTGAAGCTGGCCGAGATGCTCTCCATCCCTGTGGCCACGTCCCTGAACGGCAAGGGCACCATCCCCGAGAATCACCCGCTGTCGCTGGGCGTGATCGGGACTTACGGACGGTGGGGCGCCAACCAGGCGGTGACCGAGGCCGACCTGGTATTCTTCGCCGGAACGCGCGCCGGGGGGCACGTCACCAACGACTGGACGGTGCCCCATCCCGGGACCACCATCATCCACATGGACATCGACCCGGCGGAGATCGGCCGGAACTATCCCACCAAGGTGGGGCTGCTCGGCGACGCCAGGGCCACGCTGGGGCGGCTGATCGATGCAGCCCAGGCCGGACCGCCGAGGACGGCCTGGGTCCAGCGTACGCAGGAGCTGGTGGGCCAGTGGCGGGCATCGGTGGCCCCGCTGTTCGAGTCCGACGCCGTTCCCATCCGGCCGGAGCGCATCTGCAAGGAGATCGCCGGTTTCCTGCCCGCCGATGGGGTGCTGGTTGCCGACACCGGCCACTCGGCGATCTGGAGCGGCACGATGGTGGAGCTGAGGCAGCCGGGGCAGCGGTACATCCGGTGCGCGGGCACCCTCGGCTGGGGCTTTCCCGGCTCGCTGGGCGTGAAGTGCGCCCTGCCTGACCGGCCGGTGCTGTGCTTCACCGGCGACGGGGGCTTCTACTATCACTTGTCCGAACTGGAGACAGCCGCCAGGCTGGGCATCAACATAGTGGTGCTGGTGAACAACAACGGGGGCTGGAACCAGACCGCCCGCGGCGTGCGGTCGGCTTACGGCGGCCAGAAGGACAGGGGGCGTAACCTGTGGGCGTTCGAGCAGACCCAATTCGCAGGCCTGGCGGAGGCGATGGGCTGCCTGGGCATCCGGGTGACCGAGCCGGGCGAGATACGGGGGGCCCTGGAGCGGGCCTTCGCCGCCAAGAGGCCGGCCCTGATCGACGTGGTAACCGACGAAGAGGCCGTGCCGCCGGGCCCGTCGAAGTGATTTGTCCATCTGCCCGGCATGCTATATCATTGTGGCGTTCTGACTAAAACATGCCTTCTGGCGACGCGCACCCATCGGGCGGTAGGTGGGGAGGCCGGCCGATGACCGTGGGGCATGCCACTCGTATCGCGCGCCGGTGGCGAACAGGAAAGGGTAGAAGATATGCCTGAACCGAAAAGACTGAAGTACTCCGTCAATGGCGAATGGAAAGAGTCCAAGGCCCAGCGGTATATGCCGGTCACCGACTCGAACACCGGTGCGGTGATCGCCGAAGCGCCTTGCTGCACGGCTGATGAGGTCAACGAGGCCATCGCCGCGGCGAAGGAGGCCTTCGGCCCGTGGTCGGACAAGCCGATCGCCGTGCGCACGCAGGTCATGTACAAATGGAAGACCCTTCTCGAGCAGCACATCGAGGAGATCGCCCTGCTCACCTCGACCGAGCTGGGCAAGAACCTGGACGAGGCCAGAGGCGAGGTCATCAAGATCGTCGAGGCCGCCGAGGTCGCCGCCGCCTGCCCTATGACGATGCAGGGCGACGCCCTTATGAACGTGTCCACCGACCACGACACGACGATGTACCGCGAGCCCCTGGGCGTCTTCGCCGGAATCGTCCCCTTCAACTTCCCGGCGATGATTCCCTTCGGCTGGATCACCCCCCTGTGCATCACCACCGGCAACACCCTCGTCCTCAAGCTGGCCAGCCAGGTACCGCTGTCGGGCATGCGGCTCCTCGATCTCCTCTACGAGGCCGGCCTGCCGCGGGGCGTCGTCAACGTAGTCACGTGCAGCCGGAACGAGGCCGAGATATTCCTGGAGCACCCCGACGTCAGGGGCATCTCGTTCATCGACTCCACCGAGACCGGTAGACGTATCTACTCTAAGGCTGCTGCGCACGGCAAGCGGGTCCGGGCCCTCTGCGAGGCCAAGAACCACGGCATCGTCCTGCGCGATGCTGCCCTCGTGCGGGCGGCCCGGGGGATCATCAACTCCACCTTCGGCTGCGCCGGCATGCGTTGCATGGCCCTGCCGGTCCTTTGCGTCGAGAACGCCATCGCTGACGAGTTCATCTCACACCTGGTGCAGTTCGCCAAGGAGCGCGTGGTCGGCCCGGCGTACGACCCCAAGACAGAGCTGGGGCCGGTGGTGTCCGCCGAGCATAAGAAGTTCGTCACCGACTGGATTGCCAAGGGCGTCGAGGAAGGGGCCGAGCTTCTGCTGGACGGCCGGAACGCCGTCGTGCCGGGTTACGAGAACGGCTTCTACATCGGCCCGACCATCTTCGACCACGTCAAGCCGGAGATGAGCGTGGGCAACTGCGAGATATTTGGTCCGGTCACCACCATCAAGCGAATCGATAGCTTCGAGGAAGGGCTTGCCCTGGCCAACGCCAGTCCCTTCGCCAACGGCTCCTGCCTCTTCACCGGCAGCGGCTACTACGCCAGGGAGTTCGTGCGACGGACCCACGCCGGGATGGTGGGGGTCAACGTAGGCATTCCGGTGCCGGTGGCGTTCTTCCCCTTCGCCGGGCACAAGAACTCGTTCTTCGGCGACCTCCACGTCCTGGGCAGGGACGGGGTAGCCTTCTACACCGAGGCCAAGAGCGTGACGACCAGGTGGTTCAGCCCGGACGGGGAAGAGGAAGCCAGGCCCGTCAGTACCTGGGAGGGAACGGTTAACCGGACATAGCCTGCCTGTAGGACCTTTTGCTCAAAGTCTATGATCTGGCTTCAGTGGGGGTCTACCTCACCCCCTGGCCCCTCGCCAGTCGCCAGACCCGCCATCCTCACCAGCAGTCAAAGAAGGCGACCCCTCGCCACGGCGAGAGTGCCGCAGG
>JAMCWG010000064.1 GCA_023475235.1 Chloroflexota bacterium | reverse complement strand
GGGTAGCGCCGGCTACCCCCGTCCACAGCAGGGATACGGCAGCGGCGACGGCCAGGCCCACGGGAAGCGCCGGCGTGGCCGCGGCCAGGTTCGCCGCCAGCCCCATACCTACCAGTGTCGCCGCGGTGGGGGCATTAACCGGGCGGCGCGGCCCGATCCCGGCCGGTCCGTCACAGCCGCAGAGCTCGCTGTGACTATGCATCGTTTGCTTTCTGAACATCCTTAACAATCGACGTCGGCCCGAAGAGGTCTCTCCAGCAGTAGCCGGCCACGAAGCCGCCGATGGCGCCCGCCACAGCGAAGACGAAGAGGAGCAGGTCGCCCTGCACGTTCACGAATGGCGTCCACGCCTCCCGTCCCAAGTCCGCGGCATACCGCTGCACCACGGCCGCATCGACGCCCTCCCACTCCGTGGCCGGCTGCGCCGCGGCAACGATGACCAATGCTATGAGCAAGGCCAGTCCTGCAATCAGCCACAGCCTGTTAGGCGACACCGGGCACCTCCTCCTTTCGGGGCCACATCGCCAGCCCCATCCTGGCAGCGATATCCGGCCGCCGGCTCACTACGAAATTGACCATTCCGGCGGTGACGGCCGCTTCAAGGAAGGCCAGGGGGACCTGGGTAGGCATGAAGGCGGCGAAGATAGCCAGCCAGACTGTCCAGACGGACTGCTCGCCGTGGAGGGCAAGGGCCAGGGTGAGGGCAGCGCCTCCGTAAGTGGCCAGATCGGCGAGGGCGCCGGCTGCCGCTGCTCCGGCCCAAAGCGGCAGGCCCAGGCGTCGCAGGGCGGCGAACGCGCCGTAGCCGGCGAACGCTCCGATCACGCCCATATTGAACACGTTGGCCCCCCAGGTGGTGAGGCCGCCGTGGGCCATCAACAGGGCCTGGAACAGCAGCACCACGCCCGTTATGGTGGCCGCAGGCAGCGGCTTCAACAAGATGGCGGCCATCCCTATGCCTGTGGGATGGGAGCAGGTGCCGGAAATGGGAACGGGGATGGGCAGGGCCGAGACCACGAAGACGGCGGCGCCCATCAGCCCCATCAGCGGCTTGACCCCGGGCTCGGCCTCCGCCCTGGCCTTGATATCCCTGGCCCCCTTGAGCACGAAGGGCAAGGCCACGGCGGTGTTGGCGGCTGCCCAGGTCAGGGGAAGGATTCCTTCGGCGATGTGCATTGTACTTGCTTTCCTCCTTTCAGTCGGCCTTATCGGCCAGAAGTAAGATGGCGTTCACTGTCGCCGCGGCGATGGTGCTGCCCCCGCGCGTCCCGGGGATGGTGATGTAGGGCACGGGCCGGGCCATCCGCGCCGCCTTCGATTCGGCGGCGGCGATGAAGCCGACGGGCATCCCCACGATCAGGGCGGGATGCGCGAGGCCCTGGTCTACCAGATCGAGAAGGGCGAGGAGGGCGGTGGGGGCATTGCCGATGGCCACGATCCCACCGTCGAGAGGCGACTTACCTTCAGCGCCCGCGGCAAGGTGTCGCATCGCCGCCACCGCTCGGGTCGTGCCGTCGGCCCGGGCCCGCTCGATGACTTCGGGAGCATTGATGGCGCACCGGACCCGGCAGCCGGTGCGCTCGGCCAGCCGCCGGCTGATGCCCGCCGCCACCATCTTCACATCGGTGACGATGTCGGAGCCGCCGCTCACGGCAGCCACTCCCGCCTGAACGGCGGCCGGATGCAGGCGGACGGCTTCAGCCAGCGCAGGGTCGCCGGTGGTATGGACGATGCGCAGAATGACCCGCCGCTCGGCTTCCGACCAGGGTCCTCCGGAAGACGCGGCGAGGGCCGGCACGAGGCCGCAGATTGCCTCGAAGCTGCGCTCTTCGATGATGGTTGGCGGCAGGGCATACCGGGCTACCAACGACCGACCCCGCTTCTCTTGAGCACTATCCACGCTGCCTCCCCGCCAATGAGAATTTCGATGGCAACAAAAACCCCCTGCCTCCGAAAGCAGGGGGTATCCGCACGGGCGAACAAAAATTCCCCCTGCCTGAGAATCACGCAGGGGGACGAGAATCTTCCTTAGTCGCGTCTTCCCTTGCCTTTTCCTCGAAGGCTTACGACAATGGCAAGGGCCGGCGATCTGGCTGACGGCAGGCGGTCACATCGACCACGGGCCGCTCACAGTTGCGGGACAGCGGCGGAATCGCACCGCACTTCCCCGTTTGACCCCGATGGTGGGGGCACCCTTGCTGCTGGTTATTCAACTGTCACGAGCGAATAATACTCCAATGAGAGCGCGCTGTCAATGCAGTTTTTTCGCTGGTTTGACGCTTACTATTCCCACGTATACAATATCATCATCATTTTAGCCAGGCGATTGACCTGGGGCTGGCCCAGGATCGAGAAAGGGACACCGCAGCAACATGGAGAGCACCGATACCCCAAGCCGCGCTGGCTTGCTGCCGCATTAGGAGCAGGCTGTGGCTGGTGACGTGAATGACCTGATCATTGTTGGTGCCGGGCCAGCAGGCCTCGCCGCCGGCATCTTCGCCCGGGCTCGCAGTATGCGCGTGGCCCTCGTGGAGGCCAGCCAGGCCGGCGGCCAGCTTATGGCCCTCTTCCCGGAAAAGCCTCTCTACAATATCCCGGCCGTGGCCAGCGCTCTGGCCGGGGAGTATGCCTGCAACCTGGTGCGACAGGCGCGCGACGAGGGCGTCGAACTGTTCGAAGGCCAGACGGTGCACCGCCTGGAAGCGGCCGGTAGTGATGTCCAGGCCGCGATAACGGACGACTACGTGCATTACGGCCGGGCCGTCATCCTGGCCACGGGCATGGGCCAGATGTCGCCCCGCAAGCTCGGCGTCCCGGGCGAGGCCGAGCTGGCAGGAAACCGGCTGGTGTACGCCGTCACCAGCCCCCAGACTTTCGCCGGACAGCGCGTGCTGGTGGTGGGCGGTGGCGACGCGGCGGTGGACAACGCCTTGCTCTTGAGCGATGTGGCGGGCAAGGTGGTGCTGGCCCACCGCAGCAGCAGTTTCAAGGCCCAGGAGCGCCATCTGGAGATGCTGCCCGTCAAGGGGGTAGAGGTGCTCGTCGACGTGCAGGTCCGCGGCCTGCAGGAAGAGAGCGACGCCCTGGTGGCCCGCCTGTATTGTGCGTCCAGCGGCGAAGAGCGCACGCTAGAGATAGACCGGGTGGTGGTGAACGTCGGCCTTGTTCCCAATCCGGGGCCGCTGGCCGACTGGGGCCTGCAGCTAGAAGGGAAATTGATCAAAGTGGACAGTGAGATGAAGACCAACCAGCCGGGGGTCTTCGCCTGCGGCGATGCCGTGACCTATCCGGGCAAGCTGAAGATGGTGGTGACGGCTATCGGCGAGGCAGCTACGGCTGTGAACACCGCCTTCCAGTACCTGAAGACGAGAGGTACGCCGTGAGCCAACGCAAGTGGAACAAGGTGGCTATAGTGAACGTCGGCGACGCCATAGGGCTGGCCCTGGTGACCTGCTTTGTCGAGAGCGGGGCGAAGGTGCTGGCCATCGACGAGACCCGCAACCTGGCCCAACTGCCGCCGAAGGTCGAGGCCCTGGGCCTGCGGCGCGCCCTCAACGATGTGGCGATGGGTGAGGCCGTGCTGCAGGGGATGGAGCGCTGGGGCGTGCCGGACTTGCTGGTGAATAACTTCAGCACCGGCTTCCCCTCCGACTGGGACTGGGGGGCCGAGGCCACCATCCGGCGGGGACTCTCGGCTACCGCGGCCTTCGCCGCCCTCCGGCAAGCCGTCGGCAACGGCCTGGTCCTGAACGTCGGCGTGGGACGGGGGCTCATCCCCGAGGGCTGCCCGATGCACTACTCGCTGCTGGGCATAATGCGGTCGCTGGCGCTATCCAAGACGAGCGACCTGGAGATGGCCAACGTCTGCCTGCACAACATCGGGGGCCGCCGGCCAGAGTGCCAGCCCTGCGCGGACCAGGTGCTTCTCGCCACGGCGGGCGACGGGCCGGAGGACCTGACCCAGGCTATAGTGAACGTCGGCGACGCCATAGGAGATTCGTACCAGTAAACGGGATGGAGGTAGGGTAGGTTTGGTGGAGATGAAGCGGGTAGCGGTGATCGGGGCCGGTCTGATGGGCTCCGGCATAGCCCTGGAGTACGCGCTGGGCGGGATGGAGGTGCGCATTATCACTTCGCGTCCCGAGACGGCGGCGCGCGCCCTGGAGACCATTCGTGAGGAGCTGGCGCTGCTCGTGAGCGAGGGACTGGTGGAGGATGCGGCGGCCCGGGCTGCCGAGGGCCGCGTGCGCGCTGCCACCGGCCTGGCCGACGCACTAGCGGATGCCGACCTGGCCGTCGAGAGCGCGCCGGAAGACCTGGCCCTCAAGCAGAAGCTATTCAGGGAGATCGACGCCCTAGCTCCTGCTCACGCCATCCTCGCCTCCAACACCTCGGCCCTCAGCATCACCGCCATCGCCTCGGCGACGGGTCGCCCGCAGCAGGTGGTGGGCACCCACTACTGGAACCCGCCCCACCTGATGCCGCTGGTGGAGGTCGTCTCCGGCGAGCGGACGGCCCACGATACGGTGGAGCAGATTTGCGCGGTCCTGACGGGCCTGGGCAAGACGCCCATCCGGGTGCGCAAGGACGTTCCCGGCTTCGTGTGGAATCGCCTGCAGAATGCCCTGCTGCGGGAGGCGATGTGGCTGCTGGAGAACGGCGTGGTGACGCCCGAGGAGCTGGACATAGTGGGAAAGAAGGGGCTGGGACGCCGCCTCTTCACCACCGGCCACTGCGAGGCCATCGACCTCGGCGGCCTCGATACGTGGGCGAAGGTCCACGAGTATATGCTCAACTACATCTCCAGCTCAACCGAAGTTTCTCCCGTCCTGAAAGAAAAAGTTGCGCGGGGCGAGCTGGGGGCCAAGACGGGCAAGGGCTTCTACACCTGGACGCCGGAGCGCCTGCGCGAGGCGCGCGAGGCGCGCAACCGGCAACTGATCGCCTGGCTGCGGGAAGACCGTGCCTGTCCAGATGGGCATAGCCGGCGGGCACGGCAGGCCGGCTCAAGTTCGACACGATAGGGGGATTGAGAGCGTGGAATACACCTTCAAGGGCTATCGCCGTCCCGATGGAACGGTGGGAACGCGTAACCACGTGCTGCTGTTGCCGGCCGATGCCTACTCCAACGTGCTGGCCTACCGGGTGGAGCAATGGGTGCGGGGCGTCCGGCGCCTCGTGTCGATGGGGGAATCGAACCGCCCCTACTACGACCGGCTGGAGATGCGCCGGGTGCTGATCAACCTGGCCTGTAACCCCAACGCCGCGGCGGTCCTCCTCGTCGGCACCTATCCAAACGCGGGCAACAAGGAGACCTTGGCCGAAGACCTTGCGCAGGAGATACGCAAGTCGGACAAGCCGGTGGAATTGGTCACGGTCGTGGGGGCTGGCGGCTTCCACCCGGCGACGGAGCAGGCCATCGAGACGGCGAGGCGGCTGGTGTTGGAGGCCTCGGCCCTGGAGCGCGAGGTCGTCCCCCTGTCAGAGCTTGTGGTGGGCGTGAAGTGCGGCAACTCCGACCCGTGCTCCGGCATCGCCGGCAACCCAACTGTGGGCAACCTCTACGACCGCGTTGTGGCTGCCGGCGGCACCTGCATCTTCGACGAGACCACCGAAGTTATCGGGGCCGAGCATATGCTGGCGAAGCGCTTCGTCCACCCGGAGGACGGCGAGCGCTTCCTGGCGCTGGTGCAGGCGCAAGAGGAGCTGGCGCGGGCCACCGGCGAGGATATCCGCAACATCAACCCGGTGCCGGCCAACATCCGGGCCGGGATCAGCTCGCTGGAGGAGAAGTCGCTGGGGGCAGCGGCCAAGACGGGCACCCAGCCCATCCAGGGCATCGTCGAGTACGGCGAGCGGCCGCGGGGCAATGGCCTGTGGTACATGGACGGCTGGCCTAACGGCCCATCGCTGCAACTGGGCCTGGCCTCGGCGGGAGCCACCGTATCGCTCTACCAGCTCGGCGGCGGCGGCCTGCCCGACGCTGACCCAGTGTTGAGCCCCTGGACGGCCGGCTCCGTCACCCCGCTGATGTGGACCACCGGCAACCCACGCACCTACGAGAAGGCCATCCGGAACGTCGACTTCTCGGCGGGGACGGTGATGGACGGCACGGAGAGCGTGGAGGAGGCCGGCGAGCGCCTGCTGAGGCATGTGTTGCGCGTGGCCTCCGGCGAGCTCACGAAGGAAGAGACGGTCCGGTACGACGACGTGCCGGAGATACCCTTCCGGGGGCCGCTGTTCTAAGCATGTAACCATAAGTCTGGCACGGGTCTTGCTGCACATTTCAGTGGGAGGTGTGCAGTATGGTTTTCGTTAAGTTGACCGACGATCAGCGTGAGGAGCTTGAGGAAGTGAGCCGGCGGGCCATCGGCAGGGTTGCCTTGCGAGCACATATGG
>JAMCWG010000157.1 GCA_023475235.1 Chloroflexota bacterium | reverse complement strand
CGGAGACTGCTTGGCGGGTGCTGGTCACCGGCGGCGCCGGTTTCATCGGCTCGAACACCGTGGATGCCCTGCTGGCGAAAGGGCACGAAGTGCGAATCCTGGACGTGCTCCAGGCGCGGGTCCATCCGCGTGGCAAGCCGGCCTACATACCCTCCGACGTGGAGTTCATTCAGGGAGATGTTACCCGGAGGGAGGACTGGGAGAAGGCGCTGCCGGGGGTGGAAGCGGTCTACCACCTTGCCGCCTACCAGGACTATATGCCGGACTTCAGCACTTTCATTCATACCAACACCACCAGCACCGCCCTCCTGTACGAGCTCATCGTGGAGAAGCATTTCCCCGTGCGCAAGGTGGTGCTGGCGTCGTCACAGTCCGTGTACGGCGAGGGCAAGTACCGCTGTCCCGAGCACGGCGTGCAGTGCCCGGGACCGCGGCCGCTATCCCAATTGCAGAGCGGTCAGTGGGAATTGACGTGCTCCGTCTGCGGCCGGGTGATGGAGCCGATGCTCATCGACGAGGCGGTGGTGAACCCGCACACCGCCTACGGCATCTCCAAGTATGCCCTGGAGCTGGTGGCGTTCAATCTGGGCCGGCGCTACGGCATCCCATCCGTGGCGATGCGGTACTCGATCGTGCAGGGACCCCGCAATTCGTTCTACAATGCCTACTCCGGCATCTGCCGGATCTTCACGCTGCGGATGCTGAACGGTCTGGCGCCGATAGCTTACGAGGACGGCCGCCAGTTGCGTGACTATGTGAACATCAGGGACGTAGTGGCGGCCAATCTGCTGGCCCTGGAGCGGGATGAGGCGAACTTCCAGGCATTGAACGTGGGAGGCGGCCGGGCAGTCACGGTGCTCGAGTTTGCACACATCCTGAGCGGCGAGTTCGAGGCCCCGCTGCCCTGCCAGATGCCCGGCGAGTTTCGCCTGGGGGATACCCGCCACACCGTCTCCGCCATCGATCGCTTGCAGTCGCTCGGATGGAAGCCGGAGGTGCCGGTGGAGGCCACCGTGAAGGAGTACGTGGCCTGGGTGCGGAGCCAGGCGCACACCGCGGATTACCTGGCCCAGAGCGAGAAGATCATGCGAGATCACCAGGTCGTGCAGAGCGTGAAGCGGACGTGAGGCATTGAAGGGAGTGCTGCTGGCGGCAGGCGAAGGGACACGCCTGCGCCCTTACACCGAGAGGGTGCCCAAGCCGGTGCTGCCCCTAGCTGGGAAGCCCATTCTGGAGCACAATCTCGACCTTCTCCGGCGTCACGGTGTCAGAGAGGTGATCATCAACCTTCACCATCATCCCGACGCCGTGACGAGCTACTTCGGCGACGGGTCGGCGTGGGGGATGCACATCACCTACTCGTTTGAGGAAGAGCTGCTGGGCACCGCTGGAGCCGTGAAGAGAGTGGAATCGCTGCTGGAGGGGCCGTTTATCGTGCTGTATGCCGACAACTTGACCGGCTGCGATCTTGCAGGCCTGGTGGCGTTTCACCGGCAGCGCGGCGGCATCGGCACCATCGGGGTGTACGAATGCCCGGACCCGACGGTGAGCGGCATCTTCGATCTCTCCGAAGATGGCCGGGTGCTCCGCTTCCAGGAGAAGCCGCCTCCGCACGCGGTCTTCAGCAACCTGGCCAATGCCGGCGTTTACGTGCTGGAGCGTGAAGTCGCGGACTACATTCCCGACGGCCAGTTCAGCGATTTCGGACGGGACGTGTTTCCCGATCTGTTGCGGCGAGGGAAGCCGCTACTCGGGTGGCGAATTCCTCCTATTGTGAAAGTGGACACGGTAGAAATGTACGAACGCGTTCAGGTCGATCTTGCCACAGGAAGGTTACGTCTAACATGATTGTTACCCGTGCCCCGCTGCGCATCCCCTTCGGTGGGGGTGGAACCGATCTTCACTCTTACTATTCCAGGTACGGTGGCTTCATCCTCAGCGCAGCCATCAACCGGTATGTGTTCATTTCCCTGAACCGGCTGAAGGTCGAGGATACCTACCGGATCAAGTACTCGCAGAGCGAAATCGTCACCCAGGTGGACGAGATCAAGCATCCTCTGGTGCGGGAGGCGCTGCGGTCCCTGGACGTACCCGGCGGCATCGAGATCACCTCGATGGCCGACGTGCCCAGCGGGACCGGACTGGGCTCCTCGGGCAGCTTCCTGGTGGCCCTGCTGACCGGCCTTCACGCCTGCAAGCGTGACCACCTGCCCACCTGGGCGCTGGCAGAAGAAGCCTGCCATATCGAGATCGAGAAGGTGGGCCAGCCGGCCGGCAAGCACGATCAGTATATGGCCGCTTTTGGGGGCCTGACCTGCCTGGACATCGCTCCCAACGGGGAAGTGAACGTGGCACCGCTGAAGATCACCGGCCACGACCTGGACCAGTTGCGAAGCTCGCTCACCGTCTACTACACGGGCATTGTGCGCAGTTCCTTCGACATTCTGAAAGAGCAGAGCCAGGGAGCGCAGCGGGATGACGGTCAGGTGGTGGAGAGCCTGCACCGCATCAAGGAGATCGGCCAGACTATAAAGAGGTCGCTGGAGAGGGGAGACCTGGACCGCTTCGGCGAGCTGATGGACGAGCACTGGCAGGCGAAGAAGCGCATGTCGGGCAAGATCTCCGATGGGCGCATCGATCACTGGTATGAAGTGGGCCGGCGAAACGGCGCCCTGGGTGGCAAGCTGATGGGCGCCGGCGGGGGAGGATTCCTGATGTTCTACTGCCCTAACGGCGGTAAGGCCGACCTGCGCCGGGCGATGGCCGAGGAGGGGCTGCGGGAGCTGAGCTTCGACTTCGACCTCGAAGGGGCCAAAGTGTTGGTGAATTTCTAGGGGCTTCCGGTAGGGGCGAGGCTTCCGGGAGGGGCGAGGCATGCCTCGCCCCTACATCGGGGAACGGGGGAACAGACCTTAAAGGAGTCAGTCTCGCCTCTACATCGGGGAACTGGGAACAGACCTTAAAGGAGTCAGTTGTTGACTAGCCGGCAGACCATCGACCTGTATTTTCGAGATATGGAGACCATCATCCGCACCATCTCGCGAGAGGACATCGACGAGGTGGTCCAGCGGCTGTACCGGGCGTGGGAAAATGAGGGCACCGTCTACATAATGGGCAACGGCGGCTCGGCCTCCACGGCCAGCCATTTCGCCTGCGACCTGGCGAAGGCCACCATCGTCGAGGGCAAGCGGCGCTTCAAGGTATTGAGCCTGGTGGACAATGTCCCCCTGGTCAGCGCCTGGACCAACGACAGCGGCTTCGACAGCATCTATGCCGAGCAACTGGAGCCGTTCCTGCGCTCGGGAGACGTAGTCATCGCCATCAGCGTCCACGGGGGAGTCGGCGCCGACCAGGCGGGGGTCTGGTCACAGAACCTGCTGCGGGCCGTGCATCTGGCAAAAGAGCGGGGGGCCGTGACCATCGGCTTCAGCGGCTTCGACGGCGGTGCCCTCAAGGAGATCGCCGACGCCTGTATCGTGGTCCCCTTCCCTTCCACGCCGCAGGTGGAGTCCTTCCACGCTGCGCTGGAGCATCTCATCTGCCTTTGCATGCGCCAGAAGATCGAGGCGGCTCCATGAGGGCGGTGTTTCTGGACCGCGACGGCACCATCAACAAGCCGGTCCTTCACCGGGAGCTGGGCATCATCGACGCGCCCTTCAGGGTGGAGCAGTTCGAGCTGATGGGTGGGGTGGGCCGGTCCATCCACGCCCTCAACGAGATGGGACTGCGGGTAGTGGTGGTGACCAACCAGGCGGGCATCGCCAAGGGCAAGTTGGACGAGGCTACCCTGGGGGCCATCAACGATCGGATGCGAGAGCTCCTGGCCGCCGACGGAGCGCGCGTCGACGGCGTCTACTGGTGTCCCCACCATCCTGAGGAGGGTGCAGCGCCGTACCGCCGGCAGTGCAACTGCCGGAAGCCGAGCCCCGGCCTGTTGCGGCAGGCTGCCGCCGACCTCGACCTGGACCTGGCCGCGTCCTATGTGGTGGGCGATAGCTATACCGATATCCTGGCGGGGCAGGCAGCCGGCTGTCGCACGATCATCCTTGGGAGGATCAAGTGTGACGCGTGCCGGTTGATGGACGAGGCGGGGGCCGTCCCCGATGGGATTGCCTCCACCCTCTGGGAAGCCGTGCAAATCATTCGCACCTGGGAGGATCCTCTTGGAAATCTTCGTAGACTCGGCGAACCTGGCAGAAATCAAGAAGTGGGTGGACTACGGCGTCGCTGATGGCGTGACCACCAACCCCAGTATCATGCTGAAAGATGGCGTCTACGACGTCGAGGCAGGTGCCAAGAGCATCGCCCAACTGATCGCGCCCCTGCCGGTGAGCGTGGAGGTCACCACCAACGATCGCGAAGACATGATTGTGCAGGCCAGGCGGTACGCCTCCTGGGCGTCCAACATCGTGGTGAAGATACCGGTCATCAACGAGGACGGCGAGCCATGCCTGGGGGTCATCCGCCGGCTGGAGGATGAGGGCATTCGGGTCAATTGCACGGCGATGATGTCCTTCAATCAGGTGGCACTGGCGGCCAAGGCGGGCGCCACCTACGCCAGCATCTTCGCCGGGCGGGTAGCCGACGAGGGCCACGACGCCTCGGCCCTCATCGCGGCCTGCGCCGGGTGGCTCGAGCGATGGGACTGCAGCACCAAGATCATCGTGGGCAGCATCCGGGCGGTGATGGATGTGCAGAACGCGGCCCTGGCCGGGGCCCACGTTATCACCGTTCCCCCTCCCTTCCTGGCGAAGATGATCGACCACAAGTACACCCGGGAGACGGTGCGGGGCTTCGTGGCCGATGCCCGCAAGGCACTGGAACAGATGGCCCCGACGCGGAACTAGGCTGGTGGGCGGCGAAATGGCGCTGGACGTCCTGGTCACCGGCGGGGCAGGCTTCATCGGCTCGCATATCGTGGAGGCGCTGCTGGGCAGCGGGCACCGTCCGGTGGTAGTGGACGATCTCAGCGCCGGCCGGCGCGCTAACCTCCCGGCCGACATCGAGTTTCACCAGTTGGACATCGCGGCGCCCGGCCTGGAGGCTGCCTTTGCCGGACACCGCTACGACAGCGTGGTCCACTGCGCGGCGATGGTAGGGGTGGTCCAGTCAATGGACGACCCGACCCTCGATCGGCGGGTGAATGTGGAGGGCACGGCGGCCCTGATTGCTCTGTGCCGGAAGTACGGCGGGCCAAAGTTCGTATTCCTGTCCAGCGGGGGAGCAATCTACGGCGAGACCCCTGTTCCGGCGGAGGAAGATGCTCTGCCGGCCCCCCAGTCGTATTACGGCGTGCACAAGTACTGCGCCGAGAAGTACGTCGAGCTCAGCGGCTTGCCGTACGCCAACCTGCGCCTGGCGAACGTGTATGGCCCCAGGCAGCGGGCGGGACTGGAAGGCGGGGTAGTGGCCATCTTCGCCGAGCGCCTGCGCACCGGCGCGCCGCTGGACATCTACGGCTCGGGGGAGCAGGAGCGCGACTTCGTGTATGTGGGCGATGTGGCGCGTGCCGCGATGCTCGCCGCAACAACGCCCCTGAGAGGCACCTGGAATGTGGGCACCGGGGTGGTCACCAGCGTCAATGGGCTCTGGCGAGCTATGTTCGCACTGTCCGGCTCCACTGTTGAGGTGCGCTACCATCCGGCCCGGAAGGGCGAGATCATCCGCTCCTGTTTGAGCATACGGCGGTCGCTGGCGAACGGCTGGTGGAGGCCGGAGCACTCGCTGGAAGAAGGCCTGCGGGAGACGCTGGGGCACGCTTAGATAGCCATTAAATCAATGAACCGAGCCTAGTTACCCTGGACCAACCTACTGCCCCCATCAGACCACTACCTGGGCATTACTGCGACTGAGTTCGTCTTCGACTCCTACATGAGCCGGCTTTTCGAAGACCTTCCGCTTCTTACCGAAAACTGGCTGAATAAACCTGCGGAGCATTTCATAATTGATTGTGAAGGTATAGAATTCGTGCTCAGGAGGCAGATTGCTGCATCGTTATTTGTTTCCGGTGCTATTCGTCCATTTGGGTCTCGTCTTGGTTTGTCGCACAGAACGACCGAAGGAGGACAAGAATGGCTGGGAGAGTTGCTGTCGCGCTAAGACGCGCCTCTTGCTTGGACCTCGTGGTCATTATCATTGGACTGTTGTTGGTTTGCATAATGGGGACTGCTTTGTTGCCCGAGCGCGGGGAGGCATCTTTTGTGAACCCGACTGACCTGCCCAAGCTCCCTGATGAGATACCTATGCCTCCCAATCCGACGAGCCCACTCCCGCGAGTTCAGTCCACAGCAATTGTAGACATAACGGCGCCGGTGAGTGGGACGATGCCGACGCAGCCGTTTGACATAGTAGGCTGGGCGATTGATCGAGGTGCGAGCAGTGGCACAGGGGTGACGGCGGGTTGCTGCCCCCTCGTGGTCA
>JAMCWG010000011.1 GCA_023475235.1 Chloroflexota bacterium | reverse complement strand
CCATATGTGCTCGCAAGGCAACCCTGCCGATGGCCCGCCGGCTCACTTCCTCAAGCTCCTCACGCTGATCGTCGGTCAACTTAACGAAAACCATACTGCACACCTCCCACTGAAATGTGCAGCAAGAACCGTGCCAGACTTATGGTTACATGCTTAGAATTATCACCTCAGGATAAACCAACCTCCGTCTCAACTCACGTCACGACGTCGGCAAGAGGTCGTGCGTCGTGCTGGTTCAGTACCTACCGTACACCCCGCTTTCTTGGTTGGTATTGGCTGTGTTCTTCTCACTTCATTTGAAGCCCAACAGAATCCATTGACTCCTGAGAACAGGCCACCTATAATGCTCCCAATCTGAAACTTGGTTTCATATCATGCGCTTTCTTCAGGAGAGAGGACGTGCAGGCAAAGGGGTCCGGGCAGCGCGGGGAATCCGCAAGTGTCTCCGCCAGAATTGAAGCGGTGCAGCGCGCGGTGAGGATAATGGACCTTATGGCCGGCCTTCCCGGCGGGGCATCCGTCCTAGAGATAGCCGAGAGGCTGGGCATAACAAAAGGCATGGTCTCCCGCATCCTGGCCAGCCTGGAGGAAGAGGGCTACGTTCAGCAAGACAACTACTCTCGCCGCTACTACTTGACCTTCAAGCTCGTCGCCCTGGCCAACCGTCACGCCGCCTCGGCAAAGTTCCCTGACCTCTGCCAGTCGGTGCTCCGTCGCCTTGCACAGGCAAGCGGCGAGCGAGCCCAACTGGTCTTGGTCGGGTCGGGGGGACGGGCCCTGTACGCCAAGGAGGACTCGATGCATGAAGTGCAGGTGGTCCACCGGCTGGGCCGGCCTCTGCCTCTGCACTGTTCGGCATCGGAGAAGGTCTATCTGGCCAGCCTGCCAGAAGAAGAAGCACTGGACCGCCTGGCAAGAGCTGGTTTGCCCCGCTTGACTCCCAACACCATCACTTCGCTTAAAGTGTTCCGGGAGGAGCTGCGCAAGGTCCGGGCACGGGGATATGCCACCAATGAGGGGGAGCGCTCGCTTGAAGTAAACACCGTGGCAGTTCCGATACGCGATCGTGATGGCAACGTGGTGGCCGCGCTGGGGCTGGCCGGGCCCTCCAGCAGATTTACGGTGGATAAGCTGCCCGGTTTTGTGCCATTGCTGCAAGAAGGGGCCAGGGAACTCTCCCTGGCCTGGCCTTTCCAGGGCCCGGACAGGAATACGGCGACTGGACCGTAGGGCATAGGAAACTGCGGAAAGGTTGCGGATATAGGCCACTAATGGAGCGATGTATTTTGACAGTGCGCAATGGGGGTGGTAACGCGAAATAGACGATAAGGTGAATCGATGTGCCGTATATCCTGGCCGATCTGCTCGACCAAGCCAGCATCGGTGCAAGCCGGGCACCGGCAAAGGGGCAGATGAATTCGGCAACATGAATTGGCGGCGATGCCACCGTCTCAGATAGTATCTGTATTTCGGTTTTCCGATAGGGCTGGTCGTGTCTGTGTATCATACCAAGCTTCTATGAAAGGAAAGGAGAAATGATAATGAGGGCAACCATTCAACTGACGATCACTGCGATGGTAATGCTGACAGTCATCCTGCTAGGGGCATGCGCACCGGCCCAGCCAACTGCAGCGCCAACCAAGCCGAGCGCTCCGGCTGCCCCCACCGCCGCCCCCCAGGCGCAACCCACGCTACAACCAACGTCTGTTTCCACAGCCGCTGCTTCTACCCCAACGGCAGCTCCGAAGCCTGCCGCCAAGATCAAGCGCGGGGGCGTTGTTCGCGTCGCAGTCCAGAGCGATTGGTCTGGCTTCGATCCTCATACTAGTCTTGGTGATGCTACCACCCCAGGAATCAACGCTCTGTACGATCTGCTTCTTGGCTACGAAATGCGCAACGGCCAGTTCACGATAGTTCCAGAGCTGGCTTCATCTTGGGAATATACAGACGAAGGCAGGCAGGTAGTGTTCCATCTTCGAAAAGACGTGAAATTCCAGGATGGAACCGCTTTCGACGCCGAGGTGGCCAAATGGAATCTCGACCGGATGATGACGCATCCTAAGCGACGCACCAAAGACATCACCCAAGCAATAAAAGAAGTAACGGTCAAGGACCCATCGACGTTGGTGGTGACGCTGAAGCAGCCCTCGGCCTCGTTCTTGGCGCAATTGACGGATACGGCGCAGAATATCGCCGCGATGATCTCCAAGACTGCAGCCGAGAAGTGGGGAGACGATTTTGGAAAGAGCCCGGAAAGCACTGTCGGGTCAGGGCCGTTCAAGCTGACCGAGTGGGTGACCGGCGACCACATCACACTGTCCAAGTTCGATGGCTATTGGGACAAAGGTGAGGACGGCAAGCCTCTGCCGTATATTGATGGGATCCAGGCCCGGTTCATCTCAGACGTCAACGTCCGGTTCCTTGAGCTGAAGGCAGGCAACCTCGACCTGACGGACAGGATAGCCCCCAAAGACGTGCCGGGTGCGCGTTCGGACCCCAACCTGGTCCTGCACGAGGTGCCGTGGAACGACTACGGGAAGCGGATGGGCTTTGTCCCAAAGGTAGAGCCGTTCGACAACAAGCAGGTGCGCCAGGCGGTGAGCTACGGCCTTGATCGGCAGGCAATTGCTACGACTCTCGGTATGGGCATCGGCAAGCCTGAGTATTTCATATTCAGCTCGGCCAATGTCGGCTACAACAAGTCTTTGCCCCACTACGACTATCAGCCTGAGAAGGTCAAACAACTGCTGGGCGATGCAGGCTATCCCAACGGCATCGACATGGTCATGACCCAGATTGACCGGCCGGAAGACAGGCAACTGGGAGAGATCATGCAGGCTATGCTGAAGAAGGTAAATATCAACGTAAGAATCGATGTTATGGAGCGCCTGGCCCACAATGCCGCTCGCGGGGCGGGGAAGATCGGTTTCTTCACGGCTGGTCTGACGCGCTTTCCAGATGCCATTATGTTCGGCACCTGGGTTACCACCAACGGGTCCCGCAACAACCAGTTCTACAGCAACCCAGAGCTTGACAAGTGCTTCGATGAAGCCGACCGGACTCTGGATCAGACCAAGCGACAGCCTGTTCTTGAGCGTTGCCAAAAGATAATGTTCGATGACGCGCAGTATGTGCCCATCTGGTCCGAGCAGCGCTTCGACGCAAGCGGGAAGTCGCTCCACGGGTATGTGGACAGTTGGAACCGGCCACGCTGGAAGTGGCTGTGGCTGGATAAGTAGTCGTTAGCAGTGTGTGGCCAGCCCTCTGGGGGATGAGGCGGAGGGCTGGCTGCTGATAACCTTACCTCAGCCCCCATAGATTGTGGAAAGGAGCACCTTTATCTCCATGCCAGCGAATACAGAAGGATCTTTCGCTTCCCGGACCAAGTGGGATGTCGCCGTGGTCGGCGGCGGGACGGCCGGCTTCATCGCCGCCCTCGCCGCGGCCCGTGCTGGCGCCCAGACCCTCGTGGTCGAGCGCTACCAGACCCTGGGCGGAATGCTGACCGGCGGCCTAGTCAATGGCCTGCACACGATGCGCATCCATCAGGGCCGGCGGACGGTTAACCCGTACCAGCCGACTATGTATCAGGCCCAGCAGGTCGTGAGAGGCATTGCCCAGGAGGTAGTGGACCGCCTGGTAGATATGGGCGGCGCCCATGGTCACAAGGGCGAGTCGGCCAGCGTAGTTCGGTTCGATGCCGAAGCGATGAAGTACCTGATCTCCGAGATGTTGGAGGAAGCCGGTGTTGATGTCTGGCTCGATTCCCTGATGACCGATGTGGTCGCCGACAACGGCACGCTAAAGGCCATCGTCGTCCACAACAAGTCGGGCCGGCACTTGGTGGAGGCCGATGCCTTCGTGGACGCCTCGGGTGATGCCGACGTGGCCGTGGCAGCCGGCGCCCCCTACGAGATCGGCCGGCCGGAGGACGGGCGGACTATGCCAGGCACGATGGTCTTCATGATGGGCGGCGTCGACCTCGCCAAGACCTTCGAGCACCTGCGCAAGAACCCCGAGGACCTGGACCTGGGCACCGTCGACGGTCACGAGCAACGACACCGGGCAGGCCAGCCGATTATGCTCACCAATTTCAAGAAGTCGTTGGCGAAGGCCGTCGAGGCCGGCGACTTCCCGGTGGGCCGCGGCGCGCAAAGGCCGATTCCCCTCTGCGGTATCGCAACCGGTATTCGGGACGGCCGGGTCATTCCGGATGAGACAACCCACGTGATGGACTGCGTTTACGGTTTCGATCTGTCGAATGCCAGTGATCTGTCCGAAGCCATCCGGCTGTCGCGGGTGCAGGTGATGGCAGCGGTGAAGTTCTTCCAGAAGTACATCCCCGGCTTCGAGAACGCCTACCTGCTCCAGACCGCCGACCAGCTCGGGGTCCGGGAGACCAGACGCATCGTGGGCGATTATGTCATGAAGGCCGACGATATCCTGAACGCCGTCAAGTTCTCCGATAGGATTGCCCGCGGCGGGCGGGCCCTCAACGTGCACTCCGAGGTCGGAGGTGCCATCGGCGAAGGCTACGGCGGCCAGCACTGGTTCGAGATCAAGGATGCCCAGGCTTACGATGTGCCCTACAGGGTGCTGTTGCCGAAGAACGTGGAGGGTCTGCTGGTGGCCGGGCGGTGCGTATCGGTGGACCATATGGCGCTGGGGTCGCTGCGGGGCGAGCCGTTGTGCATGGCCACCGGACAGGCGGCCGGGGTCGCTGCAGCCCTGGCGTCGAAGCTGAAGGTGGCGCCCAGGCATCTGGATGTTTCGCTCATCCAGGGGGTGCTGGTCGCGCAGGATGCCGATCTGGGTGGGATTCCCACGGCACCTTCCCAGACTAATGCCTGAGCAGCAAGGAGCATAGAGATGGCAGCGAGCACGGAACGGCCATTTGCCAGGTGGGATGTCGTCGTGGTCGGCGGCGGGACGGCCGGCTTCGTGGCCGCCATCGCCGCCGCCCGGGCGGGCGCGCACACCCTTCTCGTCGAACGCTACCAGACCCTGGGCGGGATGATGACCGGCGGGCTCGTGGCTGGTCTGAACACGATGCGAATACACCAGGGCCGGCGCACAACCAATCCCTACTCGGCCACCAGCTATCAGACCGAACAGGTCATTCGGGGCATCGCCCAGGAGGTGGTCGACCGGCTCATCGATATGGGCGGGGCCTGCGGCCCCCGGGGCGAGTCGAGTACGCTGATGATCTTCGACGTCGAGGCACTGAAGTATCTCATCTCGGAGATGCTGGACGAAGCGGGGGTCGAGGTCTGGCTCGATTCCCTGATGACCGACGTGGTCACCGACAAAGCTATGCTGGAGGCTATCGTCGTGTACAACAAGTCGGGACGGCACCTGGTGGAGGCGGACGCCTTCATCGACGCCACCGGCGATGCCGATGTGGCCGTGGCGGCCGGTGCCCCCTACGAGATCGGCCGGCCTGGGGATGGACGGACGATGCCCGCATCGCTGGAGTTCATCGTGGGCGGCGTCGACCTCTACAAGACCTTCGACCACCTCCGGAAGAACCCCGAAGACCTGGACAGCGGCGCCGTCGATGCCTATGAGCAGCGCCACCGAGCGGGCCAGCCAATTATCGGGCTGCGCAATTTCAAGCAGTCGCTGAAGAAGGCCGTTGAAGCGGGGGACTTCCCCGTGGCGCCGGATGCGAAGAACCCCATCCCCCTGTGCGGGATCCACAGTTGCATCCGCAATGGGCGGGTGGTGCCGGATGAGACACGGCACACCCTGGATGCGGTCTACAATCTGGACCTGTCCAATGCCAGCGACCTGTCCGAGGGTATCCTGCGCTCCCGCCGCCAGGTGATGGCCGCAGTCAGGTTCTTCCAGAAGTACATCCCCGGCTTCGAGAACGCCTACCTGCTCCAGACCGCCGACCAACTGGGCATCCGCGAGACCCGGCGCATCGTCGGCGAGCATATATTGACGGCAGAAGAGATCCTGAATGGGGCGAAGTTCCCGGACAGGATCGCCCGCGGCGGGCGGGCCCTCAACGTGCACTCGGAGGATGGGGGCACCCTGGCCGAAGGCCACGGCGGGCAGAAGTGGCTGGAGATCAGGGGAGGACAGGCCTACGATGTGCCCTACCGGTGCCTGCTGCCCAAGAATGTGGAGGGGCTGCTGGTGGTCGGCCGCTGCGTGTCGGTGGACCATATGGGCCTGGGCTCGATGCGCGGTGAGCCGCTGTGTATGGCGACGGGACAGGCAGCCGGTGTGGCGGCGGCCCTGGCCTCGAAGCTCAAGCTAAGCCCCAGGCAGGTGGACATATCGCAGATTCAGCAGGTGCTGGTCGAGCAGAATGCCGACCTGGGCAGTATTCCTGCTGCTCCGCCGGAGACAAGCGCCTGAGCCCTCTCGCCTGGGTTTCCCATCCCTCAAGGCATACGGGTGACGGCCAAGACTCCTGCGGGGCTTAGGGTTGCCGCACCTCTATGCCGGACAGGGAAACGAAATTAGTGCCATCCGCCTGGGATAGCCGCCCCCCGCTGATCGGCTCATACAGGCCGATGATCAGCGTGTAACGCCCCGGCGCCAGATTGGCGGGCAGGGCAATAGTATGCAGGTCCTCGATCACTTCGCCGCTGACCAAACTGGTGGTCAGCCGCGCTCCCCCGGCGGGGAAGCTGTCATGCTGGGCCACGACCCGCCCCTGCCCGTCGAGGACCTGGGCGAACACCTTGTAGCTGGTGTCCGTCTCCCCAAGGGCCTTCCAGTAGAGCTTGAGGTCCAGCCGGGTGCCCGGCGGTACCGATGCGGAGCCATCGGGCGCCACCTGTCCTCCAGGCTGGACATCAAGGCCGTATCCCAGCAGGCGCATCACGCTGCCAAGGTCCGTGGACCGCTCGAAGCTGGGCGTCGCCGAGTAGGTGCGCTGTACCTCTGGCACCCTGATTTGGTCCAGTCGAAAGAGGACGGGCTCTGTCACCTGGGGCTGGTCCATCCAGACATACAGGTCCAGCGGGCCGGCGGGCGCCCGGGGAGACACCGGCAGGTGGTACTGGCCGCGCAGCACCTCGCCGGCATGCCAGCGAGAAGTTGGATAACCATCGCCGACGGGCCGGCCCTGGTAGGCGGCCCACGCCTTGCCCGAGGAGTCGCGCAGCTCAGCCCGGAAGCGGTAGTCTGGCAGCGCCCCGGCACCAGTCTGCCAGAAGATGTCCAACTGAACGGGCGTACCCGGCTTGGCCTCGGCCGGGCCCACCTGGTAGCCTACCACCTTCAGCCCGTCGGCAAGCGCCAGGTCGACCGAGCGCCGCGGGGTATCCCGCCCGGGCCGGGGCGGCCCCGCGGGCCGCACCACGCTCACTCTGCCAAGGTCGAGGAAGGGATTCGTGCCCTTGCCCTGCGCATCCAGGGTATTCAAAGGACCCCTCGCGGAGACCAGCTCGAGCCGCAAAGTGTACTCCCCCGGCGGCGTCTCCGGACGGACCAGTATGTCGAGCTGGTCCTTGACCAGCTCGTTCTGCTTCCACAATGAGCTCGGATAACGCCCATCGGCAGAACGGCTGTCCCGCACTGCCCACAGGAAGCCCGAGTCATCGACCAAGCGCAGCGCCACAACCACATCGGGCAGCCGCTCGGCCATGCTGCGCCACAGCAAGTCCAGATGCACGATTTGCCCGGCCTCGGCCCTCAACGCTTTGCCATCGGCAGACCTGGGGAGTTCCTGCCCCGGACGTCCGGTCAGGGCGGACTCCCCATCGGTGACCCGTGCCTCCAACAGACCCAGTACATTGTCGAAATTCGCCAAAGCCTTGGCGGAGGCGCCGGCCGGAGACTGGCCGGCCTCCGTAATCACCACCGGTCCCACCAGAATGCGATTGTCCATCGGCATCAGCCGGACTACATATGACCGGCGTGGCTCCAGGCGATGGCCCTCCCGGTCCAGAAACCCCATCTCCAGGCGATAGACGCCCGGTGGGGTGCCAGTGGCGATCGCGAGTCGCATCGGGCTGTCGAGGATGGGCCCCTGCCCGGGGACCTCTCCCGCAATGTCGGCCTCACCCTCGCCGTAGGCCCATACCTGATTCGCCGCATTGATCAGGGCGGCGAACGGGCGATACTCGGTCCGAGCCGCGTCGGCATTCCGTGCTGTCCAGTACATTCGGGCAGTGACAACATCCCCTGGAGCAGCCCTCGGCCGCGGGCCGGGCAGCACTTGCGGTCCACCCAGGTCGTAGCCCACGACGGTTACAGGCCCGAAGTCCACCTGGAGCGGGTGCCCGTAGCCCAGGCTGCTGTAGCTCTGATCGAAGGACACCTTGAAGAGCCACCATCCAGTGGCGACCAGAGCAAGCAGTGCCATGTTTGCCGCCAGCGTCCGCCTGGGAATCTTTAGCGTCCAGGGCCGCCTGTGTCTTCGGACGGCGGTGTTCAGCGTTATGGCCAGCAGCAGCAAGACGGGCACCACTGCAGCGAGAGATAGCATCTCGGCGGCCCGGCGGGCGGCAGTGCGCTCCAACGCGAAGCGTACCTGGTGGTCGCCGGAGGGCACGGCAACCGTGCAAAGCCCCTGGGAGGGACTGCTGCTGACGGTGACCGGCTCGCCGTCGAGCCAGGCGCGCCAGCCCGAGAAACAGAGCAGGTCAAAGGTTACCTGCTGACCCGTGGCGGCTTTGACGGCATATGTTCGGGACTCCGCCCCCCGCTCTAGCAACTGTACATCGGTGTCGCCCTGCTTCCGGGGTCCGAAAGCACTCTCGGGCATGCCAGTGACCGTCGCCAGGGCGTAAGTCGAAATGGTCGGCGGGTTAGTCGACTGTCGGGGGAGGTACTCGGCCGCGACCGAGGTCCCGAGGGCCCCATCCGTGAGCTCGAACTCCATAGCCGTAGGCACAACCATCTCCTCTTCCAGCCACGCGGTCATCATCGGCCGCATAGCCAGCACGGCCGACGCCACGAAGGCGAGAGCGAGGCCGAAGGCCAGGGGCTGCCGCAACCTGGGTGCTATCGCCTCGACGACCAGACCGGCCAGGAAGGCGCTGGGCAGGGCCAGATAGGCCAGGAACCGCCAGGGAAACTGGGTTAAGCTAAGCAGAGGTAACGCTTCCCAGACGGAAGCCGAGACAGGGAAGATCAGAAACAGCGCGATCGCAGCTACCAGCAGGCTGTAGAGGGCATCCCGGCGCAGATCTCTCCGGAGGCCGCGCCAGGCCAGGACGGTTGCCACCAGACCCAGGGCCAAGAAGACCGCTTGGAGCAGTCCCAGTCTGTACCCAAACACCTCTGCTCCGCGGAACACGATTCCGTACCGGTGAAGCGGGTCGGTAGAAAGAAGGTCGGTCGGTGCCGGGAAGTGGTTGCGGTAGTTCATGGCCTGGAGAAGTCGGCCCATCGAGATGTCCGCCTGCTCCCACATTGCGGGCACCCAGAAGAAGGCGCTGAGAGCGGCCCCAAGCGCCAGCGTGCCGCCGATGCGACAGCAGCCCGCCAGAGTCCCCCGATAATTGCGATCGAGCAGGCTGGTGAGGGTAAGAGCCATAACGTACAGCACCAGGAGGGGAGCGAACAGGAAGGCCGAAAGGTTATGGGTCAGCATTAGACCGGCGAATGAGGCGGCAGCCAGCAACACCACCGGAGGCCGCGGGCGTTCCCATATCTCGCCGACCCCGTACAGAATCAGCGGGTACCAGACGAACGCGAGATACTCCGGAAAATCCCCCCGGAAGTAGAGGTTGACCAGGTGGTAGGGAGCGAACATATAGGCCGCGGCCACCAGCAACGAGGTGGGAGACGACAGCAGCCGTCGTGCATACAGGTATGCGCCCCATCCTGACAGGACCATCCCCAAAGCCGCCAGGACGCGCATCGTATCGAGGAAGGGGAAGCCCAGCAGGTGAACGGCGACGCCTAGGTAATAGGTGAGCGGCGCGTAGTAGTTCGGGAGCGGGTACCCCAGGCCGAGGAAAAAGTCGGGCGCCCATCGAGGCACCAGCACCCCCTGGCGCATCACTGAATCGTACTCTACCAAGCGGAATAGATGGAACTGTCCATCGCTGGAGGAGAAGAACAGGCTCTGAGTCAGTGGGACCAGCCCGAAAGCCGCCAGGACTACCACCCAGAGCGGGCTCCACGGGAAGCTGCCTTTTGCCGGAGCCTGCAGGCGGGACGGCAAACCGATCTTTCGCGCTCGCGTCAGCAACACACTGCCTGGGCCATATCACACGAAGCACGGGGCCGTCGAAGAGACGCGCTTTTGAAATGGCAGCCGCTTTTTCGTTCTGTTGCGATAATCTCTTCCACCGTCAATTGGCATTCGCCCGCCACGTAGCCGGCACAAGCATTGCCCCGGGATCATCATTCATTGCCGGGGCCTCGGCGCACCGCCTGCATTTTAACACTCCACCGCCACCCCCACAACACAGGGCCGTGGACGTCGTCGAACGGGCCACCAGGCCAGGGCCCGGCGACCCTGGTCCGCCTCCTACGCTACGGCCAGGGTAGCTCGACAAACGTCTTCTCCCCCACCGGCAGCCGTTCCATTGTTTCCAGATCGTACATCCCCACGATAAGCGATGCACCAGCCCTCCCCTCTGTGCTCAGCGGCAGCTCGAATGGGACCTCCACTATCTCACTTGGACTCCAGAGCGAGGTTGGATATCGGCCGCCCAGGGGCTGCGCATCCCACTGAGCGGCCAGCTTCCCGTCCCGCAGGGCTTGCACGAAGACCGTGTAGTCTCGCGCCGGCCGCTGCCCCACCGCCTGCCAGTACAGCCGGCCCCGCACTTTGTCGGGGTCGCTACCGTCTAGCCGATACCCGACCAGCATCACCTGTCCCCCGAGCTCCGTGCTCAGGGCAGTTGCGCCCCGCAGGTCCGGCGTGGGCCCCGGCACGGCCAGCCGAGTGATCATCGGGCTGCTCCCCAGCTTGATTCCCTCGAGCGTCGCGGCCGGTTGCCGCTGGGAGTCGGCGGAGCGGTACATTCCAACCTCCACGCGGACCAAAGTGGGCGTCGCGACCTCGGTCGACAGCGGCACCCGATAGGTTTCCGCCGTGATCCGGCCCGGCTCCCACATTTGAGTTGGGTACGTCCCCATCTGGGGCACACCATCCCAACCTCCCAGCGTCGCATTGTCGCTGTCCAGCAGGTGGACGAATACAGTCTCGGACTCATCGATGTGGACCCGTGCCCTCCAATAAAGAGTCAATGCCAGACGGTCCCCCGGCCGGAGGACCTCTTTGTCCGCGCTGTAGGCCAGAAGCTCGATACGGTCGTCAAACACCATCGATAGAGGATGCGCCCTTCCGGCCGTCAACTGAGCTTCGAGGGCGGGCGGCGCAAACAGGGGCGGGACGCCGGCTCCGGGCAGCGAGACAGCCCCGTAGGCGAGCGCGGCGAGCGCCAGGACCCCCGAACGCGCTGCACCGCGGCCCGGCGTCCGTCTGGATGAGAGCAGCCACGCCAGCAGGCCGACCCCCGCTACCAGAGCCAGCGGCGCCAGGCTGGCCGCGCCTTCCAGGCCGTAGCGCAGCGTCCCCCAGGTGACGGTCACCTGGCCGAACCCGAAGTGCGTCGACCAGCGGCCCATTATCGCGGACATGTCGGGGTGATCGCTGAGAGGGAGCCGGCCGCCGGTGATCAGCATCAGGGCCGACGCGGCCTCCTCCATTTTCGGATCACCCGGGTGAGCGGTTTGCAGCGCCGCCATCGTCATCAGCATCATTCCCGTCGAGACCAGGACGAGGGCACAGGCCAGCCACCAGCCTCGCCACGGCAGCAGCGCCAGCCCCAGGACCAGGAACGGCAGGCTGGGGACCAGGAACCGCGGCCCCACACCGTAGCCGCCCAGAGGCAGGTAGTACCCGGCGTTGTACAGGAGGAAGCCGATGCTGATGGCGAGGCATAGCAGCGCCTCCCTGCGGAACTGGCCCCGTCTCCACCAGAAGACGAAGCCTGCCAGGGCCAGCAGGAGAAACGGCGAGCGGCTGAACAGGCCGGTCCGTCCCATCGTGATGTCCAGCAGCGCGCTCAGCTTCGGCGTGGTCACCCCCATGATCCCCATGCCCATCGCGGCGAAGGCCGAATCGCCCACGAAGCCATATCCCAGCCGCCAGGGAGCGCCGAAAGCCACCATATTGTAGATGCCGAGTGGCAAAAGGCCGACCAGTCCGCCGAGGGCGTACGCCCACCAGGATTTCCTGCCCTCGGAGAAGCTGAGGATGTAGACGGCGGCCACGGCACCGATTATGGCTGCGGGGTACTCGGTGATGGCCGCCCAGCCGGCGAGGAAGCCGGCCAGTCCCAGGAGCCACGGGGAAGAATGCGCCTGTCGTCGCCAGTAGAATGCCGCGGCGAAGGCGGCGAACCCGAAGATGGCGGCCGGTTGGTGGCCGTAGAACATTGTAGCGAAAGGAAAAGCGATGGTAGCGAAGCCGAAGGCGCCCGCCGTGAGCAAGGCGCGGCCCAGGCTGCCCGAAAGCGTCCGCGCCACGCAGTAGACCAGCAGGACCAGCAGCGCCGACGGCAGCGAGACCGCCCCGACGGTGGCCGTCCAGAGCTGGAAATCGGCGCGCACCTCGCCGTACTGGCCGAAGCGGTAAATCTGATCGGATAGCAGCCACCACGGCAGGCCAAGCAGGCTGGTACCGATAGCCTTGTCGGTGTAATAGTGGCCGCCAGCGGACGCCTTGTCGATGGTGTCGCGTGCCAGCGCCAGTAGCAGGTCGTATCGACTAAGCTCGTTTGGCCCGGCCGGCGGCACGAAGAACGAATACGCGGTGAAGACCAGGACAAAGGCTGTTGCCCAGGGGGCAGCCGCCGTCAATCGAGCCACCTCACGCTGCCTCCAATGTGTTATGTCCAGCGCCGCGCTAATGCAGACAACTGCATGCCCGTTGATGATGCCGGTCTTCAGGCCCGGTGTCGGCCCTCTCAACCGCCAGGCTGGCCCGCAGCCTGGACTTCGGTCCCATTTGCCCCCACGATCACGGTGATATCGATGTCGTCAGAGGCTGGCGCCGGCCTTATGTTGCGGGCAGGCACCTTCAGCAGCGCGGCTAGCCCGGCCAGGGTCGCCTTCTTGCTCCTGGAGTGGTCCAGGATCAGGGTCTCGGCATAGTCGTGGCGAGATGCGTCCTCGACTCGAGACACCACATACCCGTGCTTCTCGACGAAGTCGCCTACTTTGGAGGCCACGCCGTTGCGGTTGGTGCCGTTCTGCACCACGATCCTCGCGTTTTCCTTCCGCAGGGTTGGATCGGCCAGCAGTTGGGCCACCAGCTTAGCGATTTGGTCACGCTTGGGCACCAGGTCGGTGGACCCCGGATACCGCTCGCTTACCATCGTCGCATCGATGCCAAGGCTGACGATGTTAGAGGAGTCGATCTCGGATGCCAGCCGCACCAGTCCCGGCATAGCCGTGACAGGTATGTCGGTGTCCACCGCATTCTTCGCCGCTCCCAGAAGGGCCGGCAGCCGGGGAAGGACGTCGATCCTCATTAGCTTATTGCGGGCAGCCAGCAAGACCTGCTGCTGGCGCTTATTGCGGTAGAAATCGTTGTCATCGTGGCGAGTGCGGGCATACTGGAGGGCTCGCACCCCGTTCATATGCTGCATCCCCGGCATGAACTCCACCGTCATGTAACCGTAGTCCTGTGTGGGATACTCACGATCGAGGATATGCTTTTGGACGTCGATGTCCACGCCCCCCAGAGCGTCGATGATACTCTCGAAGCCGCGGAAGTTTGCCCGCACGTAGTAGTGCACTGGCAGGCCGAAGTTCAGCTCGACCGTCCGCTTGGCGAGGGCCGGTCCACCGCCCGGCAGCTTGTCCATATCTCCCAGGAAGTTAGCCACGTTGATCTTGTTGTCCTTGTATCCACCCGGGATGGCGACCCAGAGGTCACGTGGGATGGAGAGAATACCCCCGGACCTAGTGGCCGGGTCCACGCTCACGAGGATCATCGTATCGCTGCGGGAGGGCACGCCTCGCTGTCGCTCATCATCTCGCTGGTCTATTCCCAGCAGCAGGATGTTGACCCGTCCCCCCGGCAAGGGGGCCCCCTCGGCAGCGCTCGAGCCGAAGGCCGTATCGGAAGATACACCCATCGGGTCGAGGAAGGGAGGCTGGGGCAGCGGGGCCCAGTTCAACGCGAAGGCGGCACTGAAAATGGTGATGGTTGTATGGACGAAGACGTAGCCGAAGTACAATCCGCCTGCGACGAAAAAGGCCAGGAATATGACGGCTACGCGCGGAACTGGGCTCTGCCGATGTTCTTCGTAGAACTCTTCTTCCTTGAGTTCCTCTGCCAAGAAAATTTACCCCAGGGCTGACACCGCAGAGACCGACCGGTCCGGTCGGTCTCCATTTTCTTCAGGCAGTTGTGCCTGCCCAACATGTGTGCTGATGGATCTGATGGATATAGGACACACCCATCAGCCACTGCCCGCCTGAACACACCCGCTTGCCAAACGAGCAACAACAGTTTAGCACGCCTGTCAACTTTTCAGCCGTTCAATTGCGCCTCAGCCGGCGAATTGCAGTCCCATGCTGGCGAGCTGGTCCTTCACCCGCAGGTACTTCTCATAGTAGGCCGGGCTGGGCCGGTGGTGCACCCAATCGTAGCAGTCGCGCACGTCCTGCGCCGGCTCCGCCTCACGGCCCGTGGCCCAGGCCGCAAGCTTGTCGTAGAACGCATCGCACTGGGCCCGGGTCATCTTCATCCGCATCACCGCTTGCGCAATCTCCCAGGCGAACTCCGCCTCCAGCGGCGTCTGGGCCGCGTTGACCTGCGCCCGGGAGTGGCGCGGGTAGCTTACATTGCAGCCGTTGATCGGGATGCGCACCGAGAACACGGCCCGCTCCACCAGCGCCGTCTCGGTGCCCGGTCCAGACAGCGTATAGCCCCCGCTGTAAAGTATGGTGTGGAACCTGGTGTTGAGCACCTGGCACACCACCGAAGAGGCCCAGCTCGACTGCCGGTCCACGCCCAGCCTGGTGGCCATCTTCGGACCCACCTTGCTGGCGCCGCCCCCGTTGATGACGTCGTGGTAGCACATCCAGCCGGTGATGCCGCGGGCGACCCCTTCGATCATCGCTCCCTCCAGCCCGCCGACGAACCCGCCCGCCGTGCCCCCGGCGGCGCCGATCACGAAGCAGCCGTAGTCGTTGTAGACGATGGCCGCCGTCAGCATATCCTGTTCCACCTTCAATTCGGGCAGCACGGTCAGCAGCACCCCGTCGGTGCGGCGCAGGCCGTAGTCCGGGTCCATTGGCGCCACCAGGACGGCGGCGCGGGTCGTGATGGGATAGAAGGCGATGCCCATGCCGGGGCGGCCGGCCTTGCGGATGCCCTCCCGCAGCCAGGCCACCTCACGCCGGGCGGCATATGCCTCCATCGGCAGCCCGAAGATCTCCCGCCCATCCGTGACCTTGAAGTTGAAGCCTTCCAGATAGTCGGCGGTGGCGATCTGAGCGTAGTTCTTCACCGCCAGAGGCGCGAGCTCCTCGCTGTAGGGAGCGTGCAGGGCCGGGACCTGGTTCAATTCATCGTGCTCTTCGATGCGGCGCTGGCGCATCACCCGCACGTCGCGGCCGCAGCCCACCGGCACGGCGGGAATTGATTCGCGAATGGCCTGGAGTACCTCATCGCGCGTGAACTGGATCACACGGCTGGTGGTAACGCAGTACACCCCGCGCTCCACCAGGAAGTCGATGCCGGCCTGGAAGACCCGGTCCAGTATGGCCTCGTCCTCGTTGAAATACGAGCAGTCGGAGGGAACACAGATATCGTACCGCCTGGCAAGCTCGTTCATCTTGTGGAAAAGAGACATGTTCCACGTCATGTCGTCCATCTTGGGACCCTTCTGGGCCCGCTCGGCAACGTCCAATAACGAGATCACGATATATCCTCCTAGAGTCAGAGCTCATTGACCGAGAGCCAGTCCTATCGCACGGGCTGTGTCGCCTCGGAGCATTATAGCGCAAATGCTTCACCTCCGGTCCCTCCGTGTCGACGAAGGCCCTGTCCAGGCGTCTGTCGAAAGACCAATGTCGCCGGGAGGGACCGGAGGGCGGGACGGCTCTGCTACTTGTCCAGCCAGGCCTCCCGGAACTGCCAGATGCGGGTGCTGTAGTTGGCACCTACTCCCTTGAGCTCCTTGCGCTGTACCCAGTTCCACGGCTGATACCACGGAGTGGCGTAGTATGCCACCCGCTCGAAGTCCATCGTCTGGCAGCGCTTCATGATGTCCTGTCGCTGCTTGTTATCGTAGGTGGTCTTGGCCTCCTCCAGGCACTTGTCGATTTCGGCGTCCTTTTCGTGGGCAGGGTTGCCCGTGGCCTTGCTCCACCAGTTGCCCTGGACGGTCAGCACCGGGTCGGTGAGGCTGGGGTTGCGCCAGCTACCGGCCTGAAGCTTCGCATTACCCGCCGACTGGGTGAACTGGGACATCCAGGTGGCCCGGTCCAAGACGTCGATCGTGGTCCTGATGCCCACGGCGTCCCACATCTGCTTGATCATCTCTCCCTGCCGGCGGTCCACTTCTCGCGACATCACGCTGTACGTCAGGTCGACGCCGTTCGGGTAACCGGCATCCTTCACCAGTTGTGCCGCCTTGGCCTTGTCGTACCAGTAGTACGGTATTGACTCGTCGTAGCCGATCTGTCCGGGCAGGATCATGTACTTACTGGCTTTGCCTGCCCCCAGACCCAGCGTGTTCGCAATTGCCTCCCTATCCACCGCATACCAGGCCGCCTGGCGCAGCTTGTAATTACTAGCGAAGGGGTCGGATTCGGCGCTCAGCATCACCCGGTACATATTGCCGTTGTAGGGCCCATCCAGGAAAATCAGGTTGGGGTCGGCCTTCACTCCGGGGATATCTTTGCCCTGGATGAGCTCCGTAAATTCGATATTGCCAGACTTGATCTCCAGCAGCCGCACAGAGTCGTCGCTTATCCAGCGGAACAGAATGCCGTCGAGATAGGGAAGCGACTTGCCGTCGGCACCCTGCATCCAGTAGTTGTCCCATCGTTTCGTAGTCACGCTGTCGCCGGTCTTCCACTCAACAAACTGGAAGGGCCCGGTCCCCACAGCGTGCTGTTTGAGGGCGTCGGGGCCGTTCTTTTCCGCGTAGGCTTTGGATGCCATCCAGTAGTTCTGCTGGTCGTCCGAAAGCACCTCCAGCAAGGGCGCGTAGGGGATCTTCAGGTTGATGCGGATGGTGTAGTCGTCCACGATGTCGACGCTCTGGGCAGCCTCCTTGAAGTCCGGGCTGACGGACTTTGGTTGCAGGAGACGGTCGAGATTCCACTTAGCAGACTCGGCGTTCCAGTCGCTGCCATCGTGGAACTTCACACCCTTTCGCAGCTTGAAGGTAGCGGTCTTGCCCTGCAAGTCCCACTCGGTGGCCAGCCCGGGGGTCGGCCCCCAGATGCCCTTGGCATCCGGCCGCCAGAAGACCATGGCCTCGTACATCATTCCGAAGGATGGGGAGTCCACGGTGGTGGCCGCTGGGTCCTGGCCCACCCAGTCGTTCTGCACGCCCACCCGAAGCGTGCCGCCTCGCTTTATGTTCGCAGCGGGCGCGGCGGTCGGCGCTGCCGGCTTGGAAGTGGCCGCCGGCTCAGCTTTAGGGGCTGCGGTAGCTGCCGCCGGCTTGGTGGCGGCTGGCGCCGACCCGGCAGGCGTGGCCGTCGGTGCCGACGAGGCACAGGCCACTAGCAGTGCTAACACAGCGATGATCGTCAGGTAAAAGATCGCTCTCATTGCCTTTTCCTCTTCTCTTGTCCGAGCTTCACGTTTAACGATATTTAGGCCGGTCAAAGGGGATGATGGCTACCATCCGGCAGATATGTCACGAATGGCAATCTAAGACACCGATACAATCTCCTTTCTGGTCACCCATACCATCCGAAAGCGGCTATTGCTTAGCAGCCCCGAGGCCGCCGTGACTTGCCACGATGGACTACGTTCACACTGTCTGCTCCCTCCAATCAATAATGAAACCAGCATCAAGCAAAAGGGCAGCCCGCCTCGCTACCTCGAGGTTGACTGCCCTGTCCTGGCCAAGACACACCCATCCCGGCCCTTCGTCTTGCCATCACAGCCGAGTGGAGGCAAGGCCACTATGAAGAAGATAATGCACAAGCTATCGCCTTATTTGACAAGCATAATAGACTCTGTAAGGTTCATTGTCAAGGGCTATCGGCGGTCCTGCCTTACGCCATGGTCACAATTTGACACGGAATCTTGCTTCAAGACGTTGACAAGCGCGGCGGCCTCGTCTATACTGATGGCGCTGGTATTACGGCATTATGACATTGTCTATTTAGCATACACTCGTCGACACAGGCCCAGATCCGGTCGATCAGGCGGGGAAATATGCAGAGCGTAGACTTGCATGACACCAAGACCACACTTGCTGACCTGGCTTACAAAGCTCTTCTAAAGAGCATTGTTTCTCACGAGCTCAAGCCCGGCGACCCCCTTCGTGCCAAAGACCTTGCCGCTATCCTGGGCATAAGCCGCACCCCCGTCGAACGCGCCCTCGAACGGCTCTCTGGCGAAGGGCTGGTGGAGTTCAAGCCGGGAATGTGCCCCCGGGTGTTCGCCCCGACGACTGACGAGGTGCTCGAGCTGTATGATATTTGCTCGACTTTAGAAGTCCACGCCGTCCAGCAGGGCATTGATCGCGTCGACGACGAGTTCCTGGACCAGCTCCGTCGCCTTCTGGAGGAGTACGAAGCCAGCTACACTGCTATTGACGCCAGGAAAAGCGACCACGAGTTTCAGTTGAGGATAAGGGAGGCCGACAGGGCCCTGCACGAATACCTGGTCTCCCTATGGCCCAACCACAGGGCGCAGGCGCTGTATCGCCAGTTGAACGTGCACGTCAAGGCATTTCTAATGGTGAACCGGATCATTGCATACTCGCGCGAAGGCCCAATCCAGGAGCACCGGCGAATCTACGAGGCCCTCAGGGCGAGAGACGTCGCCGCGGCCGTCGATGCAGTGCGGCGGCACGTCGCCGGCATCAAAGGAGCTTTCATCGCGAAGATAAAAATGGACGGCCATCAGTGACCAGCAGAACGCAAGAAAAATGGAGGGCCAATTTGCCCTCTCAAACGCTTCAGGTCCCGTAGCTGCCGGATGGCTCCGCCCTTCCGGCACGTTTGTTTGCCATATTCCATCTAGGGAGTTCAGGTAAAAGAGGGAAAAGGGATGCGAGTAACCATTGGTCTTAAGACAATCGTAGCGGTAATACTCTTAGTTGCGTTGGGGGCTTGTGCGCCGGCCGGGCCGGCCACGCCACAAGCCCCGCTTACCCCTTCAGCGGCGCCCGCTGCGCCTAAGACGTCGGCTCCCACAGCCGCAGCGCCCGCGGCTTCCCCTACGGCCGCGGCCCCTGCCGCCAACATCAAGCGGGGCGGCACACTGAATGTCAACGAGATATCGGCCTGGATCACGATGGACCCGCACTACCAGTCCGGCACTTCCGGCGTGATGCACCTGATGTACAACTCGCTGCTGGGCTACGTCAACGAGAAAGGCGACAACTTCGAGCTGAGGCCGGAATTGGCCGAGTCGTGGGAAATCGTCAACCCGACGACCATCGTGCTCAAGCTGCGAAAGGGCGTCAAGTTTCACGACGGCAGCGACTTCAATGCTGACGTAGCCAAGTGGAACATTGAGCGCATGCAGGGTCCCAAGTCCGGCGCTAAGATCCACGTGGCCAACATCAAAAGCGTAGATGTGGTCGACGATTACACCATCCGGCTCAATCTGAGCGCCCCGACGGCCCCCCTGCTTACGAACCTGACCGCCACAGATATGTTCCCCTTCATAGTCTCGAAGGCGCAGGCGGAGAAGTATGGCGATCAGTTCGGGCAGCACCCGTCGGGCACCGGCCCCTTCCAGTTCGTCAACTGGGTGAAGGACCAAAGCGTCAACGTGAAACGCTTCGACGGATACTGGGAGAAGGGGGCGGATGGCAAGCCGCTGCCGTACCTCGACGGCGTCTCTTTCAAGTACAACATGGACGTCACCGTGAGCCTGATCGACCTGCGGGCGGGCCAGTTGGACCTCGTCTCGGATGTGCCGCTGGACCAGGTGCCGCTGTTGAAGACACAGCCCAATCTGGCGCTCTACGCCAACCCCTGGTCGGGCCGCAACTACAATCTGGCCATCCACACCTCGAACGGTCCCTTCGCGCAGAACAAGAAGCTACGCGACGCCGTCTTCTATGCCATCGATCGCGATGGCGTCGGCAAGGCAATTGCCGGAGACCTGGGCGTCGGCTCGTACTATTTCTGGAGCAAGTACCAGATTGGCTACAATGACAAGCTGCCGCGGTACACGTACGATCCGAACAAGGCCAAGCAGTTGCTGGCCGAGGCAGGATATCCGAACGGGATCGATATGAAATTCATCGTCATCGCCCGTAAGCCGGATGACCGCACAGCGGAAGCTGTCGACCAGATGATGCGGAACGTGGGTATCCGCAGCAAGCTCAGCCTGATGGAGCGAGTGGCCTGGGTAGGCATCGTCAGCTCGAAGCCACCGGGAGACTACGATATGACACAATTTATGGGCAACCTGGACCCCGATCCAGACCTCCTGTCGAAGCAATTCGTGACCAATGCAGTATGGAACTGGAACGGATGGAGCAACAAAGACATGGATGCCTGCATGGAAGAGAGCCGCAGCACCTACGACAAGGACCAGCGCCAGAAGATATACGAGCGCTGCCAGCAGATCGTGTATGAAAATGCCTATTTCACCACCACGTGGTACGGTATGCGTTACGATGCGGTCCAGAAATCAGTCAAGGGCTACCAGTGGGGATGGAAGTACCCCTGGCTGCGGGGGGCGTGGCTCGACAGATAGCCGCCGGCCTGCCGGTGCTGCAGGTGTGTAGTTGACACTGGCGGGCGACGCAGGGGCGTTTGCCCGCTGGAGTGCGACGACAGGCAAGAGGGATCGGTCGCACGGGCCGCCGAATGCGCCATCTCAGGCGACCTGGGAGGTCTGAGCTGGTATTCGGCGGCCCAAATATAAGACTGTTCATTGGGCAACTGGTGCGACCAGTGGAATACGCAAGCAACAACTAACAACGAGGTCTGCCCGGGCCGACGGGCAGGCCTTGGTCGACTATGGAGGATCGAAGAATGCCGAAGTGTTTGGAAGGCGTGCGCGTGCTGGAGCTGGCACGCGTCCACGCCGGCCCTTTTGGTGGGATGCTGATGAGCGACCTGGGGGCCGAAGTGATCAAGGTCGAAGGCCTGCACGGTGATGATACGCGCAACATAAACCCGCAGATCAATGGGGAGAGCGTGTACTTCACCTCATACAACCGCGGCAAAGAGTCAATCACGCTGAACCTGCGCACTGAGCGCGGCAAGCAGCTCTTCCGTGAGCTGGTGAAGAAGGTCGATGTAATAACCGAGAACTACCGTCCCGGGACGTTGGCGAAGATCGGCATCGACTACCCGGCCCTCAGGAAGATCAATCCCCGCATCATCGTGGCCTCGCTGACAGGATACGGCCAGGATGGTCCCTATGCCCCGCGCCCCGGCTTCGATATGGTGGTCCAGGCTGTGGGCGGTATGATGGACCTCACCGGTTTCCCCGGCAACCCGCCGGTCAAGGTAGGTGTCGCCATCGGCGACTACATCGGGGGCTTCTATCTTGCTGTCGGAGTGCTGGGTGCTCTCCGCAGGCGAGATACGACAGGTGACGGCGAGCACATCGACGTCTCTTTGTTGGACGGCATGGTCTCCATGCTCGAGTACTTCGTGCCGATCTACCTGCACACCGGCAAGGTGTTAAGCCATGTGGGCAACACTCGCGTCGACAGCGTCCCTTGCGACACGTATAAAGCCAAGGATGGCTATGTGCAAATATCGGGCCAGCGCGGCGTCATCTTTGACCGGTTTATGAAGGCCATCGGCCATCCGGAGGTGCTGGTGGACCCCCGGTTCAGTGACCGGAAGACTCGCCACCTGCACCGGGAAGAACTGGATGCTATCATCAACGAGTGGGTCGGCAGCCGGACGCGCGCAGAAGTCGTGGAGACATTGAGCGAGTCGGAGGTGGCGTGTGGGCCAGTACAGAACATTGCCGAGATGGTGGAGGACCCGCAGGTCAAGCATCGTGAGATGTTCATCCAGGTTGATCACTCGAAGGCGGGCAAGCTGTGGGCACCCGGCGTGACCCTGAAGATGGAGCGGGCGGCGAAGACAAAGCCGGGACCGCCCCCAATGCTCGGCGAGCACAACGAGAAGATCTATGGAGGTCTGTTGGGGCTGAGCGCAGATGAGATAGCAGAGCTCAAGGCGCAGAAAGTCATCTGAGGCTGCTTCTACCCCCCACGCCCAGGCGAGGCGGGAGCGCCGGACCGATCGACTTTGTTTTAGATGGAGGATATAGGCAGTGGCTAAGGCCAGCGGCAACATATTGGAGACCGATGTCCTGGTGGTGGGCGGCGGGGGAGCCGGGGCCGCGACGGCTTGGGCGGCCTATCAGGCAGGCGCCCGGGTTCTGATGGCGGTCAAGGGCCGCTTCGCCTCTATCGGGACTAGAGGCGGAGGCGCTACCGGCAGCGCCAACTCGGAATCGGGCGGCTTCCGCGCCCCGGGCGTCTCGCCCCGCTTCGCGAAATATACGGCCCAGCAGATGTACGAGGACATCGTGCAGGCCGGCCTCGGCATGGCCGACCCCAGGCTCGCCCGCATCTTGGCGGAGGAGGCGGAGGACGCCCGCCTCGGTATGGACAAGCTGGGGCTCACCCACAATTGGGACAGCGGAATGGGGGTGAAGTCCCACGGCATACCGATGATGATCGTGCTGGAAAATGCCATCCGCCACTCAGACATCGTCCTCAAGGAGAGGACGATGGTTACCGACCTGCTCACCCGCGACGGGGCCTGCGTGGGCGCCGTGGCGGTCGACGAGAGCGGGGAGACCTGGACGATCAAAGCCCCGGCCGTCATCCTCGCCACCGGCGGGCACGGCAATCTCTACATGCACACGCTCGATCCCTCGTGCGTGACGGGCGACGGCTACGCGATGGGCTACCGGGCGGGGGCCGAGCTTATGAATATGGAGTTCGGACAGAGCTACATCTCTTCGGTCTATCCGGGCAAGACCTTCCTGAGCGGCGCGTTCGCCCGCTACCTGAAGACCGTCACCAACCGTGAGGGCCGCCACTTCATCCAGGACTACCTGCCTGCCGGCGCCACTATGGAAGAGCTCATCGTGCAGCACCTCCGCCACGGCCCCTTCAGCACCAGGGACAGCCTATCGCGCTACGCCTCGATAGCTATGGTCAAGGAGACTATCGCAGGGCGGGCCAACACGAACATGGCTTTCGGGATGGACGTCAGCGACCGTGACGACCTCGGCCCCGATTCCCTGGAGTTCTTCTGGTATCGTTGTCTGGACCCCCGCCGGGAGCCATTTCAGGTGAACTGTGCGGAGCAATGCTCGCACGGCGGCCTACGGCTTGATGAGAATGCCCAGACCGCGGTGCGCGGCCTTTACGCTGCGGGGGAGACGGGGTCCGGCTACCACGGCGTCGACCGGCTGAGTGGGTGTATGCTGGCCTGCACCCTGGTCTTTGGGGCCAGGGCCGGGAAGCACGCGGCTATGACGGCCCGCGGAAGCGGCCGGCAGGAGCCACTCGCCGACCAGGTGTCGGCCTACCTTCAGCGAATCGAGGGGTACCGCAGCCGCCGTGACGGACTGCGGCCCTGCGATGTCACGGCCATCCTGCAGCGACGGGCGTGGGAAGACGTCATGATCGCCCGCTCTGCCGATAGCCTCAATCGCTTCCTGGGGACGGTGGGCCAGGTCCGCGAGGAGATGGAGCCGAAGCTCTCCGCTTCCACCCCGCTGGAGGTCCAGCAGGCGGCAGAGCTGCACAACCTCCTTCTGGTGGGCGAGATAGTGGCCAGCGCGGCACTGTTCCGCACCGAGAGCCGGGGCAGCCACTATCGAGAAGACCATCCGGAGCGAGACGACGCTCAATGGCTGAAGGCCGTCACGCTGAAACATGCCGACGGCAAGATGCGCATCGGTACCCTCGTCCTCGATCCGGGGTGGAAGAGCCGGCCCGGAGACCTGGGCCAGGGTAGATGGGGATAGACCGTTAGCTGTGAGGCGAACGGGCCCGACAGCATTCAAGCGGACAGGAAACGCGCAGGAGGAAAGATGCCGGAACAGCCAGTTATCACGGATGAGATGCGGAGCATAATCGGCGTCGAGTCGGAGCCGATCAGCGAGGTAGTTGAGCGGGGGGCTATCCGCCGCTTCGCCGAGGCTATCGAAGACACGAATCCGCTCTATGTAGACGAGGTCTACGCCCGCAAGACGCGGTACGGCGGCATCATTGCCCCGCCCACCTTTCTCTGCTCCATCGGCCACCTGCGAAAGAGCGGTCGCTCCGGGGGTGATCTCTTCGACTTCAAGCGGCCTTACCCCAACGGCAGGAACGCAGGCACCGAATGGGAATTCTTCGAGCCGGTCCGGCTGGGAGACACAATCACCATGACGGCGTCCATCGTCGATTTCTATGAGAAGCAGGGCCGCGAAAAGCCGCTCCTCTTCACCGTGTCCGAGCTGACTTTCCGAAACCAGCTCGGGCAGATGGTGGCCAAGCTGCGGTCGATCGGGGTCAGCTTCCCGGATTGACAATCGCCGGCATCCATCGAGATACCGTAGAGGCAAGCCAAGAGATGGGAGATATGAACATGGGCAAAGCCCTGTACTTTGAGGATATCGTGGATGGAATGGAGGTCCCCACGCTCCGCAAGCAGACTACAGCCGTCCAACTGGTGAGGTATGCAGGAGCCGAGGAGGACTTCTTCGAATTCCACATCAACGAGCCCTATGCCCGCAAGCTGGGTATGCCCCGGCAGATCGACCAGGGGTTCCTGAAAAACGCCTTCCTCGCCCAACTGATGACCGACTGGATAGGAATTGAAGGGAGGCTGAAGAAACTGGCCTGCCAGTATCGGCGGCCAAGCTACCCCGACCAGCCATCGTTATGTAAAGGCAAGGTCACGCGGAAGTACGAGCAGGACGGACAGTTCCTGGTGGACTGCGACGTTTGGATCGAGGACGGTGAAGGGAAAGTTCACACCTCCGGCACGGCCACCGTCGCCCTGCCGTCGAGGGAGGCGCTCATCCGGCGCATCGAGGAGGGCGCACCGGACTAAGGCGCGAGCTGTCTCGGCGCGGGCCTTCCGGTCGAGGACAGCGGTGATCGGCCCGAGTGATGTGTCGACGGCCTCCTGGAGGCCGTCGACAAACGTTCGAACATCTGCTAAGTTTGTAACAGGGGCAACCGCTGCAGATGGGCTGCAAGTCCGTGCTGCGCGGAGCCGTGACCGCTCCAACACTGCCTCGCACCGGCATTCGAGAGCGGCCTGTTCGCCACGGCATCTCAATGTTTGTCTTGGAAGCCACCGATGCGAGACAGCCTGGACGGATGGCGCGATGTCTGAAATCACACCTGCCGCGGGACCGGACGACGCCGCAAAAGCTATGCCGCCGTGCTTCGTGGTTGACCAGATGCTGGGGCAACTGGCGAAGTGGCTGCGGCTCCTCGGCTACGACACCATCTACTCGACCAGCCTGGACGACGCCGATCTCGCTCGTCTGGCCGTGGCCGAGAACCGGGTGCTGCTCACCCGAGACACCCAGTTGGCCCGGCGGCGGGGGGTGCGCGCTCTGCTCGTGAGCAGCGATTCCCCTCCGGAACAGCTCAAGCAGGTTACGACTGAGCTCGACCTCCTGCCCGCCGATGCGCTCTCTCGCTGCTTGCGCTGCAACGCCCCCTTGCAGTCCATCGATAGATCGGTCGTGTGCGGGCTGGTCCCGCCCTATGTCTGGCGGACGCAGGAGCATTTCTCTGTGTGCCCCGTCTGCGGACGCCTGTACTGGCGGGGCACTCACTGGCAGCGAATGCAGGAGACCCTGCGCCATCTCCGGAGTGAGGGCCTGGCCCAGAGGTAAGCACAGGATACTCCGCCGGTCCCGAGGGCGCCGGGCCGCCCTTGCCCGGCGTGGCTCCGGCCGGGGCCGGCAGCCTTATCGGCCAATGATGCGCGCGATCTCCGTCTGGATGCCTGTCGTGACCGTCGGCCCATCCTCGCCGATGTAGACGTCTACTTCCGAGCGCACGCCGAACTCCGGCAGATACAGCCCGGGCTCCACCGAGAAGGCCAGCCCTTGAATCAGAGGGCGGGTATCCAAGGTCTCATAGCTGTCCAGGTTGGCCCCGAAGCCGTGCGTCATGCGACCCAGGCTGTGCCCCAGGCGGTGAGTGAAGTACCGACCCAAGTGGGAGGCCGACAGATAATCGCGCGCCGCCTCATCCACCTGCCAGCCCTCCAATCGCACGCCCGCGGCCCAAGCCTGTTGCAGTAGCTCTACGGCCAGGTCCCTCGCCCTGACGACCAGATCGAAGCATTCTTGCTGCGGCGCGGGAGGCCGCGCGCCGAAGAAACCCACCCAGGTGATATCCGCGTACGGCCCGTCCTCTTCCTTCGCCCAGAGGTCCAGCAGCACCCAATCGCCGGGCCCGATTGACCGCACGTCGGAAGGCTGCGGCTCGTGGTGCGGGTTGCTGCTATTCCGGTTGGCAGCGACGACCGGCCCGCTGTCGGTGGACAGCCCTTCCTGCCGGAAGCGCCGCAGGATGAACTGGGCCGCCTCGAACTCGGTCGGCTGATGGTGGCCGATGTAGGCGAAGGCTTCCTGTGCGATGCGGCCGAGCTTGCGGGCGGCCCGCAGATGCGCCTGAAGGTCTCCCTCATCCCAGCGGGCCAGGGCGAACTGCAGGAGGTCGGCGGAGGACACCACTTCCACGCCCAGCTCGCGCACCATCTCCACGGTGCCGGCATCCACGTAAGAGACCATGGGCAGCAGGCCCTGAGGCGAGTACTCCATCGCCACGCGTGCCGCGCCATCCAGGAGCGCAGAAAGCACCTCGAGCAAGTCGGCGCGGCTGGTGTAGGGCTGGACGTCGAAAGGCACATCGACGAAGTTGCCCGCATCCACCTGGTGGGCCAGCAGGCGAGGCGGCCCCAGCGGCGGGACAAAGAGGAACGTGCGGCGGGTCGTAGGCGGGCAGCGCCCGAGTACCTGGGCCAGCAGCGGGTTGTGGCCGCGGAAATCGGCCAGCAGCCAGCCGTCCAGCCCGTTCTCGGCCAGGTAGCCATGTGCCGCTTCTAACCATTCCACGCGTGCCCTCGGCATAGCAGGGCGGCTCGTGCAACCGCCCGGCGAATACGGTCCAGCGTCGTACGCTGATATGCTACTTGACCTGAATGCTTATCTTGTTGATGTGCACATCGGTTGTCGGGACCGAAGGCTCGCCCGTCGCGCTCGCCGTGACCGGCACGCTGGCGATCTTGTCCAGCACGTCCAGCCCGCCGGTGAGCTTGCCGAAGATGGTGTAGTTCTTCGGCAGGCGCGAGGTCAGATCGGCGTGCACGATGAAGAACTGGCTCCCGTTGGTGTTCGGCCCTGAATTGGCCATCGCCAGCGTGCCCCGCTCGTAGTTGCGCCCGTTCTTCTCGTCCTCGAACTTGTAGCCCGGCCCTCCGGTGCCCGTGCCCGTGGGGTCGCCTGTCTGGACCATAAACCCTTTGATGATCCGGTGAAACTTGACGCCGTTGTAGAAGCCTTCATTCGCCAGGAAAACGAAATTGTTCACCGTCTTCGGCGCATCCTTGACATACAGCTCCGCCGTCATCGTGCCCATATTCGTCTCAATGGTGGCCGTGTACTGCTTGTTCTGGTCCACCGTCATCGCGGGCGGGCTGCTGTAAGTCTTCTTCGGGCCCGATCCACTGGCGGCATCCCCGCTCTGGCACGCCACCCCCACCATGGCTATCAGTGCCAACACTACCGGAACTATCACTCGTCTATGCATTCCTTCCTCTCGCTCGGCTCTCCTGGTCTGGCTCTCGGCCAGCGCAAATCTCTCTCATTTTACATCAACCAAGGTAGGTGGGAAAGGCAACGGCCCAGGGCCTTTTCAAAGTCCACCGATCCGCCTGCTCGCGGGGTTTACCTCACCCCCTGACCCCCTTGTATCTTTAGG
>JAMCWG010000087.1 GCA_023475235.1 Chloroflexota bacterium | reverse complement strand
TAGCGCTGGGCCGTCACGGCCCGGCGCAGGATACCCTTCGGGCACGACTCGCCGTGGCGAGGGGTGGCCGAAGGCCGGAGGTGAGGTCAACTGCCGCTGGCAAGGCAACCGAAGCGCCGTCTGATTCCTGGCTGGCGACTTTGAAAAGGCCCTAACCAGGGGAGGGTCCACAATTGACAAAAGGGCCTTCGATTCGGCATGCTTGTGGGGCATCAATCGCAGGCGGGCACGCGTCCGCCAGCATCGGAGGAGGTCCAGGGAGATGACCATCGCTCACAAGACGCGCACCCAGATGGGTGCCGGCTCGATGATACGCAAGATGTTCGAGGAAGGCATCGCCCTGAAGCAGCGCTTCGGGGCAGAGAGTGTCTTCGATTTGTCGCTGGGCAATCCGGTGCTGGAGCCGCCGGCCCTCCTCTGCGAGGAGATGTGCCGCCTGGTGACGGAGCGCGAGCCGGGAATGCACCGCTACATGCCGAACGCGGGCTACCCGGAGGCACGGGCGGCGGTGGCGAAGCAGCTTTCCATCGAGACGGGCCTCAGCTTCACCTTGAATGAGATCGTGATGACCTGCGGGGCGGGCGGCGGCCTCAACGTGGTGTTCAAGACCATCCTCAACCCCGGCGAGGAAGTGATCGTGCTCTCGCCCTACTTCGTGGAGTACCTGTACTACATCGATAACCACGGCGGCGACAGCCGCGTCGTGCCCACGGACGCGTCCTTCCTACCGGATATCGCGGCCATCGACCGGGCGATCAGCCCGCGCACGCGCGCCATCATCCTCAACTCGCCCAACAACCCGACAGGCGTGGTCTACGGTGCCGACGTTTTGCGCCAACTTGGCGAGATGGTCCAGCGCAAGGAAAAGGAGTTCGGCACCGAAATATACCTTGTGAGCGACGAGCCCTATCGCAAGCTCATCTACGATGGGCTCTCGTACCCATTCCTCTTCGATTTTCATCCCCGCAGCATCGCCGTCACCTCTCATTCGAAGGACCTGGGGCTGCCCGGCGAGCGGATCGGCTACATCGCCGTCCATCCCCAGCTCGAGGGCCGCGGCGAGCTGGTGGACGGCCTCATCTTCTGCAACCGGATCCTGGGCTTCGTCAATGCGCCGGCCCTGATGCAGCGGGTGGTTAGCCGGGCACAGCATATGAGCGTCGATATCGGCGAATACCAGGCCAAGCGGGACCTGATCTACCGGGAGATGACGGCAATGGGGTACTCGATGGTGAAGCCCCAGGGCGCCTTCTACTTCTTCCCGAAGTCGCCGCTGGAGGACGACGTGGCCTTCTGCGAGATGCTGCTGGAGTGGAACGTGCTGGTGGTGCCCGGGAAGGGCTTCGGAACGCCGGGCTACTTCCGGCTGGCCTACTGCGTGGACGACCACACGATCGAGGGCGCGCTGAAGGGCTTCGCCGCGGTGGCCAGGCGACTGAAGCTGCCGTGCAGCCTGCCGTGACCTGTGCTTTGCGACGGCCAACTCATCGAGATAATTGAAAAATGGAGGAATCGATGCCTCAGTTCAAGCGACTCCCCGCCGAGACCCTGGAGAAACTTAAGCTGGTCAGCACGGCCACCGCCTCCGGTATGCTGCTCAAGATTGGCATTCGAAATACCTTTATGGAGGGCGTCTACCCGCTCTGCCCCGACAAAGTGATGGTGGGGCAGGCATTCACGCTGCGCTACCTTCCCAGGCGAGAGGATATCGAAGAGGAACGGGGGAGCCGGCCGCGCCCCCAGCGCCTGGCCATCGAGGGCGTCGGGCCGGGCGATGTGCTGGTGGTGGATGCACGCGGAGAAATGGGCTGCGCCGTCGCCGGGGATATCCTGCTGACCAGGGTGAAAGTCCGCGGCGCGGCCGGCTTCGTCACCGACGGCACGCTGAGGGACACGCCGTATATCCGGACGATGGACTACCCGGTGTATGTTCGGGGGGCCAACGGCCAGCCCAGCACACGCGATTTCACCGACATCGGCGTAAACGAGCCTGTCGCCTGCGGCGGCGTGGCCGTGCTGCCGGGCGACGTCATTCTCGGCGATGGCGAGGGCGTGGTGGTGATCCCGCTCAAGCACGCTCAGAAGATTGCCGACGAGGGCTGGGAAAGGGAAAGGCTGGAGGTCTTCATCCGGGAGCAGGTGGAGAAGGGCGCCTCTACCCTCGACGCTTACCCCCCGAACGAGGAGTATATGCGCCGATACCAGGAGTGGGTCAAAGCCCAGAAGTAGCTGGCCTCGCGCACAGTTCCGGGGGCGAGTGGCGGCCCGCCCCCGGTCTTCATTTGAAGCACCCTAACTGGCAGAAGGAGATCTTCACCCCCGAAGCATCGGCCGCGTGGCCCACTTCCGAAACGTGCACGCCCAGCTCGTCGGCCAGCCGGTAGGCGACGGCGCAGGGTAGCTTGTTGTTGACCAGCGAGCGGCGCACTGCCTCCACCAGCATGTCCAGGTCCTCTGTGCCCGGCTTCGCCTGGGCGATGGGCTTCTCCTCCAGCAGCGTCTCCTGCCGGATGGTGAACAACTGCTCAAGGGGCGCGTCGAGGACCTCGTCGGCCGTCATCTCGCCGATGTCCAGCGGGTAGAAGACCAGTCCCTCGCGGTCGCGGGCAATGCGGAACACCCGGCCTCCCGGCACCTTGAGCCGGCCGCTGCCCAGCGTGGCGCCCGAGAGGGCCTGCAGCGCATCCGCTATACACCCATCCGAGCTCAGCCACAGGCGCAGGACGGAGTCTTTGCGTCCCACCTGCCAGGTCTGCATCGCGTGCCACATCGCCCGGATGCCCATTGCCAGCCCGGCGCACTCCTCGCCGTGGAAGTTTACCGCCTCCACCAGCATGTCGCTCATCACGTCGCGCGACCCGGCACTAGCCGGAAAGCGCATCTCTCGCGAAGTGCGCGCGGAGAAGATGCAGTCCCAGCCGGGCGAGTAGCGCTTGATATCGATCACCGGCGTGGCGTCCACCAGGTCCAGCCGGTCCAATCGCAGCATCCTCCCTTCCACGGCCAGCAAACGGGCGGGCGTGAGGCCGAGGGGATTCGGGCGGGCAGGCGAGCGCAGGCCGAACACGCCGCGCGGAGGCTCGCCTCCCAGAAGGACGGTGCGGTCCGCCCGGTCCATCCAGGCGATGATCTGGAGATGAGTGTTGGTCTCGATAGCTCGAAGCCCCTCGGCGTACGGTGCGTAGACCTCGACATCGGCCGGCACGCCCCCCACAGGCATCTCCTGCGGGTCGGCCACGGGCGAGTGGACCACGCCGATGGGCTGCAATAGCATTTCCTGCATGTTTTCCTCCTTGAAGGTATGATACCATGCTCCATCAGTGGCAGCGGCGAGGGCAGCGACCTTTGTCACACATCAACGAAAGTGAGAAATAGAGGGAGCGCGGGACAAAGATGGCGATAGCTGAGGTGCAGGCAGGTATTTGCGGCTTCACGTCGAGGATTGAGACGACGGCAGACGGGCGGCGCGTCCGGCTGCATATCGAGAGCGATTGCCAGCGTATTCAGAAGCTGGCGGAAATCCTGACGGAAGTGGATGGGTTCTCGGCCATCGGCCCCCGCGCTCGGCCCAATCCTGTGATGGATGCCGCGGCTGAGGCCCGCCTGCACATGGCATGCGTGGTACCAACGGCCATCATCAAGGCGGTAGAAGTGGCAGCCGGGTTGGCCCTGCCGCGCGACGTGCACATCCGCATCGCCAAGGACTAAGAGCGCATGGTCCGGCGAACAACAGGACTATGACTTTGAACCGCAAATACAACGTCGATTACGATGCCATTGCTAACGTCTACGCGGCCAATCGAGACGCCAGCGGAACTGTTGTCTCCCATCTTGTGCAGTTCCTGAGAAACAGGCGCGTTCGAGATGTTCTCGAAGTGGGATGTGGGACAGGCGGCTATCTTCTTGCCTTGGTTACTCCTCTTACAGCAAATGGCTACGGATTCGATCGGTCGGCCGGCACGCTTGACGAAGCATTCAAGAAGAGTGATCGAGTTCACCTGGCACAAGCTGATGCTGAGGGCCATTTCCCTTTTCGCGAAGGAAGCTTTGACCTTGTTTTCTCGGTCAATGTCATTCATTACATTAAGGACTTAGCTAAGTTCAGGAACAGGGCGTACTCGGCGCTCAGACTCATCTCCGACGCCTCGTTCGAGTCCGGTCTCACACGGCTTACTATGGATGTGCGACGTGGAGACTGCATTGGGCGAGAGCTATACACCTACGTCTGGGGCCATAAGCCGTTACTATAGATTGATTGTCCGAGGCAGGCCGCCGGCGTCCCAGTGTTCTCCTGGAGGTGCTTCTCTTTGTCACTCGCGGCTGCCGATGCTATAATTCCCCCGTTACGATTGATAAGGAGCGTTTGTGATGGCGAGTAAAGTGATTGACCTGCGCAGCGACACGGTCACCCTCCCCACCGAAGCGATGCGGCGGGCGATGTATGAGGCGGAGCTGGGCGACGACAATGTGGGCGAGGACCCCACGGCCAATAAGCTCCAGGAGATGGCCGCCGAGCGGATGGGAAAAGAGGCGGCCCTTCTCGTCACCAGCGGCACTCAGGGCAACCTGGTGGGCATTCTCTCACATACCCAGCACGGCGACGAGGTGATCGTGGGCGACGAGGCCCACTGCTACCTCTATGAGCAGGCGGGCGGGGCCTTCATCGGTGGCCTGCAGATGCGGCCCGTGCCAAACCACCGGGGGCACCTCGACCCCAAGGAAGTCGAGGCCGTCATCCGCGATCCGGATAACATCCATTTCCCCCGTACTTCTCTGCTGTGCCTGGAGAATACGCACAACAGGGGAAGTGGGGCCGTCCTCAGCGTCCAGGAGACGAAGGACCTGGCTGACGTCGCCCACCGCCGCGGCCTCGCCGTCCACCTGGACGGGGCCCGCATCTTCAACGCCGCCGTCGCCCTCGGCGTGCCGCCGAAGCAGCTAACAGCCGATGTCGACTCGGTGACCTTCTGCCTGTCCAAGGGCCTGTCGTGCCCGGTCGGCTCGCTCATCTGCGGTAGCGTGGAGTACATCGCCAGGGCCCGCCGGATGCGCAAGCTCCTCGGCAGCGGGATGCGCCAGGCGGGCATCATCGCCGCCTGCGGCGTCGTCGCCCTCAACGAGATGGTGGACCGGCTGGCCGAGGACCACGCCAACGCCAAGGTGCTGGCAAACGGGCTGGCGAACATCCCCGCCATCGTCACCGATCCCGGCATCGTCGACACCAACATCGTCTTCTTCGACGTGCCCGACGTGCCTCCGGCGGAGTTCCTGAAGGGCTGTCTGGAGCACGGCCTGCGCTTCCAGAACACCGCGGGCCGGCGATACCGGATGGTCACGCACTACGGGATCGAGCGGGCGGACATCGATGCGGCGCTGTCCATCGTCAGCCGTGTGCTGGCCCCCGTGCAGGCGCCGCGTGCCTAAACAATGGATCGAGGACCAGGGCGAGATAGACGCGCTGTTCGAGCGGGCGCTGGTGGGCTACCTGGCTATGAGCCGGGACGATGAGCCGTATCTGGTACCGGTGTCCTACGCTTACTGTGACGGGAACGTCTACTTCCACTGCGCCCTGCGCGGGCGGAAGCTGGACTTCATCGCCGCCAATCCTCGGGTCTGCTTCGCCGTCCACGAGGTGGACGAGATACACCAGGGAAACAAGGGGTGCAGCTCGGGCATCCGCTACCACAGCGCGATGGGCTTCGGCCGCGCCCGCCTGGTCACCGACCCGGCAGTGAAGGGCCAGGCATTGCGGTGGCTCGTGGACAAGTACGCGCCCGATTCGCCCGACCGCCAGATCGGCGACGCGGACATCAACCGCACGGCAGTGGTGGAGATCGTCCTCGAGCAAGTGACCGGCAAGCGGAACGTGGCAAGGCCCGACCAGGGGAAGTGACAACGTATTCCCTCAGTGCCCCTAAGAAAACTCGTAGCGCTACGGACGTCGGGTCTTGATAGGCGTTGCAAGCGAGTGGGCGAACACGAGGTTCGCCCGTCTCCAGGTCCGCGTTTCGGTAGGGGCGAACCTCGTGTTCGTCCGGTGATATCCAGGGCGATCACAAGGATCGCGTCTACAGGGCGAACATGCGGGTGCGTCCGGTTTCGTGTCCGGACCGACGGGCGGGTCGGCCTCTACGTTGGGCAAATTCTCGAAAGACTCTGTGCTGAGGAGCAACAGGGGTTGCAGGCACGGCTGTTCTCTGCCAACATAGACGTGAGGCACGCCCGAGGCTTTGCCCGCCACCGGGCGTGGATGGAGCAGTCCTTTCCGCAATGGTCCGGCACTAGCGAAAACTGATTGTGATGAATCGAGACCAGTTTTCCGGGAGGGGCCGCCTGAGCGCGGCCCCTGTCACGCGGTAGGCTTATGTCTGCTCAGTGGTCGGCCGTCGAGCGCGCCCGCACCCGGCTGCGCAACGAACGTTGCGCCGTCGTGCAGGACTGGGGCGGGCGCCTTCCGGTGGCGCTCATCTACCCTAACCGTTACTTCGTGGGAAT
>JAMCWG010000114.1 GCA_023475235.1 Chloroflexota bacterium | reverse complement strand
CTCTACTCTAGGAGGGGCAATTCCTCGTGATGTACGGCGACTCGTACCTGATGCTGGACTACCGGGACATTGCCGACCGGTTCAGGCAGGTGGGACGGGACGGAATGATGGTGGTCTACGAGAATCACGATCGGTACGATCGCAGCAATGTCGTGGTGCGGGACGGCACGGTGGCCGTCTACGATAAGCGGGCGCGCCTGCCGGAGATGGTGCACATTGACGCCGGGGCGACCGTGCTGCGCCGCTCGGTCATTAATGCCCTTCCTGAAGGCCCCTCGGTCTCTCTGGAGCCGGTGCTGCAGGGCCTGGTGGCCGGCGGACGCCTGGCGGCCTACCGGACGGAGCAGCGTTTCTACGAGGTCGGCTCCCTCGGCGGGCTGGCCGAGTTCGAGGCCCTGGTGCGAGCGGGAGGCCATCGTGGGTAAGCGACGCCTCAAGGTGCTGCTGCTATCCAGCGTGCTCAACGTGCGAGGGGCCGAGCGCCTGCTGCTGGAGATCGCCCGCCGGCTGGACAAGGACAAGTACGAGGTCGTCGTCTGCTCGCTCCGCCATTCGGCGCCGATGGCCGGGCAGTTTCGAGAGCTGGGCCTGCGCGTGGAGGTGCTGGAGATGCGTGCCTTCGTGCAGCCGGGCCCCCTGTGGCGGCTGTACCGGCTGCTGCGAGACGAGCACATCGACGTTCTCCATACCAGCCTCTTTCGGGATGCTATCTACGGGCGGTTGCTGGGCCGCCTGGCCGGTGTGCCGGTGATCGTGAACTTTATGCATATGGGCCACCGGGCATTCTGGCGCTACTGGCTGAACCGCTGGACGGCAGGAATGGCCGACCGCGTGCTGCCGCTCTCCCACACTGTGGAACGCCTGGCGCTCGAGCAGGACCGCTTCCCGGCGGACAAGCTGGAGGTGGTGTACCAGGGGCTGGACCTGAGCGAGTTCAGCCCGGCGCCCAGGTCTGCGGAGCTGGCCCGCTCTCTGGGGCTGGACTCTGCCCGGCCTATCGTGGGGACCGTGGCTGCCCTCATTCCTCAGAAGGGCCACCGATACCTGATAGAAGCGATGCCGGCCGTGCGAGAGGTCGCGCCGGGCGCCCAGTTGCTGTTCGTGGGCAAAGGCCCGCTGCGGGCGGAGCTGGAGGGAATGTGCCGCGAGCGCCAGCAGAAGGCAGTGTTCCTCGACGAGATTCCCAACATTGCCGACGCTCTGGGCATGATGGATGTGTACGTGCAGCCGTCCCTGCAGGAGGGGATTCCCCAGGCGGTCCTGGAGGCGATGGCCATGTGCAAGCCGGCCGTGGCCACCGATGTGGATGGCAACCCGGAGGCCGTGGTGGACGGCGTGACGGGCCTGGTGGTGCCGCCGAGACAGCCGGGCGCGCTGGCGGCGGCGGTGTGCCGGCTGCTGGCCGAGCCCGCATTGGCGGTGGCGATGGGCCAGGCGGGACGCCGCAGGATCGAAGAGCAGTTCACGCTCGACCGTATGGTGCGGCGCATCGAGCAGATCTACGACGAGCTGTATGCGGCCAGGGCCACCTGTCCCGCCCGGACCAGGGCACAGGTGGCCCAATGATCGTGCGCAGCCGGGCCCCTCTGCGGCTTTCGTTCTGCGGCGGCGGCACCGACGTCCCGCCCTATCCGGAGGAGCGCGGCGGGGTGGTGCTATCCACTACCATCAACAAGTATGCCTTCGCCAGCCTGGTCCCCCAGGCGGGCGCCGATTTGAAGGTGACCTCCCTCGACTACGACACGATCGCCAAGTATCACCTGGAGGATGGGCTGGTGTACGACGGCGAGCTGGACCTGGTGAAGGCGGCCGTGCACCGGCTTAATCCGGAGCGGCAGGGGCTGGACCTGTTCATCCACACCGACGCGCCGCCGGGCTCGGGGCTGGGCTCCTCCTCGGCGATGGCCGTTGCCCTGGTCGGGGCCTTCCAGCGCTGGCGACGGCTGCCGGTGATGGCCTACGATGTGGCGGAGCTGGCCTATCGGATCGAGCGGGTAGACCTGGGCATAAAGGGCGGGATGCAGGACCAGTACGCGGCCACCTTCGGGGGCTTCAACTTCATCGAGTTCCGAGGCGACGATGTCATCGTGAATCCCCTGCGGATCGAGCCTTCGCTGCTGGATGAGCTGGAGTATCGACTGCTGCTGTGCTACACGGGCAAGACGCGGCTTTCGGCGCATATCCTGGACCGGCAGATCAACGCCTACGTTGGAAAGCATGGCGAAGTGGTGCGGGCCCTGGATGCGATGAAGGACCTGGCCATACAGATGAAGAACGCGCTGCTGCTAGGGCGGCTGGACGCGTTCGGCGAGCTGCTCGACGTGGCGTGGGGCCATAAGAAGAAGCTGGACGCGCAGATAAGCAACGACCAGATCGACGAGCTGTACGAACTGGCGCGCAAGAACGGCGCCCTTGGGGGAAAGATTCTGGGGGCCGGTGGAGGAGGATACCTGCTGCTCTATTGCCAGTTCGACCGGAAGCACAAGGTGGCAGAGGCGCTGGAGCGCATCGGCGGGCAGGTGGTTGACTTCGGGTTCGACCTGCGGGGACTTCAGACCTGGGAGGTCAACGGAAGATGAGGCCGGCTGCAACGGGGAGTGAGGCCGAGGTCGTGCACATGCTGGGGCTCAAGTTCCACAAACTCACTGCCTCGCAGGTGCTCGACCGGGTGGAGCAGTTCATTTCCTCGGGCCGTCCCCACGTCGTCTGCGTGCCCAACGCCGACTGCGTGGTCAAGGCGATGGACGACCCCGAGTATCGGGCCATCGTCGACGGGTGCGACCTATCCATCCCGGATGGCATCGGCGTGATGCTGGCCTCCCGGCTCCTGGGGAGACCTGTGCCGAATGTGGGTGGGCAGCCTATAACCGGACAGCTTGCGGCACTGGCCGCGAAACGCGGGTACCGCCTGTACCTGTTCGGTGCCGGGCCCGGCGTAGCGGCGCGGGCAGGAGAGGTGTTGCAGGAGAGGAATTGTGGACTGGTTATCGCCGGGACGGCCTCGCCCTCGTTCCGTCTCCTCGGCGACGTGGAGGAGAGCCAACGGGCGGTGCAGTCGATCCGGCAGGCCCGGCCTGACGTGCTGCTGGTGGGTCTGGGCGCGCCCAAGCAGGAGAAGTGGATCTGGCGCTATCGCCAGGAGCTGGGGGTTCCTGTCTGTGTGGGGGTAGGCGCGACCTTCGATTTCCTCGCGGGCACGCAGCGACAGCCGCCGGAATGGCTGGGTCGACTGGAGCTGCGCTGGCTGTATCGCCTGGTGACGGAGCCGCGGCGGCTGTGGCGACGCTATTTGATTGGGGGACCGCGGTTTGTGTTTCTGGTGCTCAGGGATCGTTTAACGGGCGCGAAGGCGTGCCAGTCCGGGGACTGGTCAAAGGCGTTAAGGTAGATGAAAGTAGCCTTGGTCCGCCCGCCTTCCGGCATAAGCGCGGTGACTGTGCCACTGGGGATGATGTACCTGGCGTCTTACCTTCGCCAGCGCGACCATCTGGTCGAGATCATCGACGCCAGGCTGCACCGGATGAGCCTCGATCAGGTGATGGATACGCTGGAGACAAGCGGCGCCGATCTGATAGGGATCGGGGCGCTAACCTTTGAGGCACCGCAGGCGCATCAACTGGCGCAACTGATCAAAGCCAGATGGCCGGGGCGGCCGGTAGTCTTCGGCGGGCCGGATGTCTCAAGCTCTCCGGTCGCTGCTTTGCGGGATCCCAATGTCGACTACGCCGTGGTCGGGGAGGGCGAGCTGAGCTTCGCCGAGCTGGTCGATCGCCTGCAAGCCCGGCAATCTGTGGAAGATGTGCTCGGCATCGGCTTCCGGCGGGATGGAGAGGTGGTCATCACCGCGCCCCGCCCATACATCGACAACCTGGACGAACTGCCCTTGCCGGCCTACGACCTTATCGACTTGAAAAAGCACTATCGCAGCAAGGTGGTACACGGCTCTTTCTTCTTCAGCACCAGGAGCCTGCCCATCATCACCTCGCGGGGCTGTCCGTTCCAATGCATCTACTGTCACAAGATCTTCGGCAAGCGGATCAGGTATCGCAGCCCTGAGAATGTGGTGGCCGAGATCGGCCACCTGGTGAACGACCTTGGGGCGGTAGAGATTCACATAGAAGATGACTCTTTCAATGTCGATATGGAAAGGGCCAAGCGCCTCTGCGATTTGATAGCTGAGAGTGGGATGCGGATAAAGATCGCGTTCCCGAACGGGATCCGCGCCGACTTCGTCGACGAAGACCTCATAGCGAAGATGAAGCGGGCCGGGGTGTACCGGATCGCCTACGGGATAGAGGCCGGCTCGCCGCGTGTGCAACGATTGATCCGCAAGCGGCTTGATCTGGGCAGAGTGAAGCAGGCCATCGACCTGACGGTCGAGGCAGGCATCAGCGCCCACGGCTTCTTCATGGTCGGCTTCCCTGACGAGAGCCGGGAGGAGATCGAGGAGACCGTTCGCTTCGCCGAGCGTTCCAGTCTGGTCACGGCCGGTTTCTCCCGGGTGATCCCGTTCGCGGGCACGGAGCTACATGCAATGCTCAAGAGCCGCGGAATGATGCTGCCGGAGGGCCCTGAGGCATACCAGGCGCGTTCCGAGCACATTCACGCCGCCCAGGTGTCCCAGGAAGAGCTGGTGCGCTTGAGCCGTGACGCCTATTGGCGTTTCTACTTCAGCCCGGGGCGCATCTGGCGCATCTTGCGAATCGCCCCGCGGCGGATGGTGTTGCTTAATCTAGGGAAGATACTTCGGAAGGTAGTGTCCTTCCCTTTCAGTGGGTAGACCGTGATCCGAATGGTTGATCGCAGCGACTTGGTAGAGGTGGCCTGCAGCCTGTGCGGGCTGAATGCAGCCGTGGCGCGCTACTGCATCAACGGCTACCAGGTGGTGGAGTGCCCGCAGTGCCACCTGTGGTACGTAAACCCGCGGCCGGCGGGGGCGGCCCTGGCGCGCCTGTATGACGAGCAGTACTACAGCGCCGAGGACGCCCTGGCGACCGGCGAGACACAGTGGTCGCTGTGCAGCCGGGGAGAGCAGGCGATGTTCCGGCAGGTGCTGGAGGGCCTGGCTCGAGTGCGCCCGAAGGGCCGGCTGCTAGATGTGGGGGCGGGGTACGGCTTCTTCCTGGACCTTGCCCGACAAAGGGGGTATCAGGTTAGCGGAGTGGAAGTGGCGTGCCTGCCGGCTGCCCACGCTCGGGACCAGCTCGGGCTGGACGTGCGGCAGGGGCGGCTGGAGGAGGCGGGCTTCGCGGATGGCGAGTTCGACGCGGTGACGATGCTCAATGTCGTCGAGCATCTGGAGGACCCGTTGGGGTCCCTGCGTGAAGCGAACCGGGTGCTTGCGCCCGGCGGCGTCATCGCCCTGGTCACGCCGAACCTCAGCTTCGGACTCGTATCACGGCTGGCGCATCGCTTGCAGCGCCGTCCCCACATGGATGGGATCTTCGATGTTCCGTTTCACCTCCATTTCTTCAGCCCCAAGACCCTTCAAAGTGTGGCGGAGAAGGGGGGCTTTACGTTATACTGTGCGGAAAACGCGCCCGTGATTGAGAACATAAGCAAGATCAAGACGACCGCCAAGCGAATGGTCAAGCTGGCGTCGGACGCCGTGCATCGGGCGTCAGGTGGGAGGCTGTTGTTGGGCTATTCGATGCTGCTGCTGGCAGTTAAGCAGTGAGGGGAAGCATTGCGTTCTGTGCAGCACATCTCTAGGCGAAATAGGGTTACACGTACGCGAGAGAGGGAGAGTGCTGTTTTGGACTACGCTAGTGAGGTTGCCGATTGGCACGAGAGCGAAGAGGAGCGGCCGCTTTATCATCTGGGCAAGCGAGTAATTGACGTAACACTTGCCCTGGTTATCCTGCTGGTCTTTTCGCCTGTTTGGCTGCTCATCGCCTTGTTGGTCAAGCTGACTTCGCCCGGGCCCGTCCTCTTTGCCCAACGAGAAATTGGGAAAGGCGGGGCAGAGTTCACCCTGTACAAGTTCCGCACTATGTATGCCAACACTGCCGAGGACATCAATCGCCGCTTCCAGGAGCAGTTCATCAAGAACGGGCAGCACTTTGCCACTCTCAAGGACAAGAACGGCGAGGAGCGGCCGGTGTACAAGGTGGTCAATGACCCCAGGGTTACGCCTCTCGGGCGCATCCTGCGCAAGACAGGGTTGGACGAGATTCCTCAGCTCATCAACGTCGTCAAAGGCGAGATGAGTGTGGTGGGCCCGAGGCCGGCCATATGGTACGAATACGAGCACTATTCGGACTGGCATAAGCAGCGCCTCAGGGTGCTGCCCGGCATCACCGGCCTGCACCAGGTGACCAAACCGGTCGTCGGTGCCCTTCGACGAGATGGTGCGGCTGGACCTGGAGTACATCGGACGCCGCTCGCTCTGGCTCGACCTTGCCATTATGCTGAAGACCATCCCCGTCCTGCTCTGGGGACGGGGGGCCTACTAACGGAGACTGCTTTGCGGATACTGGTCACCGGCGGCGCCGGTTTCATCGGCTCGAACACCGTGGATGCCCTGCTGGCGAAAGGGCACGAAGTGCGAATCCTGGACGTGCTCCAGGCGCGGGTCCATCCGCGTGGCAAGCCGGCCTAC
>JAMCWG010000079.1 GCA_023475235.1 Chloroflexota bacterium | reverse complement strand
CGGACTGCATCGTGAGCGAACGTGATGGCCATACCCCCGGTTGCATGCTGGTCATCCCGCTGCTTTCCCGCCGCACGGTGCTGGGCGCCGTCGGCCTGCTCGGCACCAGCACGCAAGAGTGCACGCAGGTCGATTTGCATCTGTGCCAGGCGATAGGCGCCGAGCTGGGGGTGGCCCTGGAGAACGCCCGCCGCTACGATGAGATCAAGCAGCTCGCCGACCGCGATCCGGTGACGGGCCTGCTCAGTCACCGGGCCATCCACCAGCGCCTGGGGCAGGAGCTCAAGCGGACCCAGCGGGCGGGCCAGCAGTTGTCGGTCATAATGACGGACCTCGACGGATTCAAGCTGTTCAACGACACCCACGGGCACCCGGTCGGCGACCAGGTGCTCAGGCAGGTGGCGGCAGTGCTGTCGGAGAACGGACGTGTCTCCGACGTGCTGGGCCGCTACGGCGGCGATGAGTTCGTGGCCATTCTGCCCGAGACGGGGACCGACGGAGCAATCGCCCTGGCCGAGCGCATCCAGTCGTCACTCGCGCAGCAACCGTATGCGGCGCCGGACGGAACGGTCGTGCCGGTCCATATGAGCTTCGGGATAGCCACCTATCCCCAGGACGCGCGCCAGAGCCACGATCTGATCGGACTCGCCGACCGGAACCTGTACGACTCCAAGCAGCGGGGCGGCGATACCATCACGGCCGGCGATTGCTCCGGCCGCGAGGATGTCGCGATGGTCGGCACTTTCGGGGTCCTCGACGGGCTGGTCACGGCCGTGGACCACAAAGACCACTACACGCGCCGCCACTCCGAGCACGTGACCGAGTATGCGGTGGAGATTGCCCGGAAGCTGGGCCTGCCGGAGGAAAGCCAGCACACGCTGCAGGTGGCGGGGCTTCTGCACGATGTCGGAAAGATCGGCGTTCCAGACCGCATCCTGCGCAAGCCGGCCAGGCTGCTCGACGAAGAATTCTCAATCGTCAAGCAGCACGCCCTCCTGGGGGAGATGATAATCAAAGAGGTCCCCAATCTGACCGAGGTGCTGGCCGCCGTCGGCTCGCACCACGAACGGGTCGACGGCCAGGGCTATCCGCGGGGCCTGAAGGGAGGGGAGATACCGTTGCTGGGCCGCATCCTGGCCGTGGCCGACGCATACTCGGCAATGACCACCGACCGCCCCTACCGCCAGGCGATGAGCCCGGAGCAGGCGAAGGCGGAGCTCCGCCGGGTGGCCGATACCCAGTTGGATGCCAGCATCGTCGACATTTTCCTGAGCTTGCTGGAGGACTCTTCCGACAAAGCCATCGCCTGATGCGCCCCCGGGACTCCGATCAGTGCCCGTCAAACGTGCTCCCAAGCATCACGTCCCCGGGCCGCGTTCCTCGTCCTTTAGGTGCTGGCGACGGCTGCCTCCCCCCGGCGCAGCAGCTTGCGCAGCAACGCCCGGTCTTCCTCGTCGAACGTCCGCAGCAGTACCAGAGCCCCGAAATACACCGCTGGAGCCACGACCGCCGCCAGCAAGGGGCTGATTGTCTGCGTGGGCAAGATGGCGGCTCCCATCATCGCGGCCGCCACGACGGGCCGCCAGACCAGACCCAGCGACGGCAGGGTGCCCAGCCGCTGCCGCACTCCGTACATAAACGGCACCAGCAGCACCAGCTCCGAGCACACGGTGACCGCCGAGGCCGCAATGTAGCCGTATCGCGGTATCAGGAGCGAGTTCGCCCCCAGGTTGAAGAGGGCGCCGGCCACGAAGCAGCCCGTGAGGTAGCGCTGCTTCTCCAGAGCGATGAGCACATACTGCGTGACGCTGTTGATGTAGCTGAAGGGCAGGAACCAGATCAGTATCTGAAGGGCAATCATCGAGTCGGGCAGGTACTGCTCGCCGCCCACAAGCAGCACGAGGTCCTTCGCCAGCAAGGCCGTGCCCACGGCGAGGGGCACCGAGACCAGCAGCAAGGTCTTGGTGGCCATCGTGTACGCCCGCACGAAGGCGCCCTGCGAAGACACCGCGTACCGCGAAAGGACGGGGAAGAGAGCAAAGGTGAACGTCGACGGGATCACGTTCAGCCCGTCGATAAACTTGTAGGCCATGCTGTAGTAGCCCAGCTCACGGCTGGAACGGACGGCCTGCATAATCAGCACGTCGACACGGAAGAACAGCGTGGCCAGCAGGTGGTTCACCATCAGCGGCCAGGAGGTGGCGAGGATGCCCCTCGTCAGGCCCACTTCGAACTCGGGCCGGGGCCGGAAGAAGTGGCGCGGCGTGAGGTAGGCGAAGACGCCGGCGGTCAAGGTGTTCGTCGCTACCGATACTGCGGCCAGGCCCACGAAGCTCCAGCCGGCCAGCAGCACCGGCACGCCGAGCGCCACTTTCACCAGCGTGGTCACGATGCTGATAACCGCCGGGTACTCCATCTTCTCGTGGGCGTAGAACAATGCGCTCAGGCTGGCCGCGATGTTCCCCGGCACCAAGGCGACGGATAGCAGGGCGATGGCCTGCACCATATCCGTGCTCATGCCGATGGTATGCGACCACAGGAGCACGATCCCCGCCAGGAACGGGCCCGACCCAAGCCACAGGAGAAGCCGCAGAATGGTGGTATGGCTGACATAGCGGTTGCCCTGCGAGGCGTCGCGGGCCACTTCCCGGGTGAGCAGCGTATTCATCCCGAAGTTGGTGAAGATCTCGAAGTAGCCCACCAGAACGATGGCGAAGGTGTACTTGCCCACGTTGTCGGCGCCCAGCATCCGCAGCATCAGGGCGGCGAACGCGAGGTCCACGGCTTTGTTCAGTAGGTTGCCGGTCATCGGCACCAGGGTGTTCTTAGCCACTCCCCGCGCCACGTGGTCGCCCGAAGGAGCAGGCCGGGCCCGCTGCCAGGCCCACATCGCCAGCAGCAACAGCAGGACCAGCCCAGCCAGCCCGCTGGCCAGCAGCCCCAGACGGAAGGAAAGGGGGCGGTAACGGAACTCGACGGTGTGCGAGCCGCTGCCCACCAGCACGCCGCGGAAGTTGTGCTGTGCCCGGTAGATGGTCGTATCCACCCCGTCTATCGACGCCTGCCACCCGGGGAAGTAGCTGTCCAGCAGCACCAGGACGGCCGGGCCTGCCGTCTGTGTCGTGATTACCACCCGCTGCGGGCTGTATGTCACTATCTCGGCCGCCTCCGCCGGACCGCCGGCCTTCGGCAGCGTCTTTCCTTCTGCGCCCTCCAGGACGATGTGTTGCCGGGGGTCGAAGCCGCCCGCTTTCAAACGGGCGAGGGAATCCGCCGGCGAGGCCACGCTTTCCGCTGAGAAGGCCAGGAAGGCCCGGGGCATCGCGCCCGGGTTGCGGTACACCTTTGTCGCGCCGTCGAAGACCAGCGGCAGGTCGAGGGGCCTGGCTGACAGGATATACTCGACGTTGAGCAGGTCCAGGAACGGCGAGCGCAGCGATTCGGATCGCACCAGCTTGTGTATCTTGCTGTAGATGAGACCCTGCGGCTCCTCCATCAGGCCCCAGTACTCGACGTACTGCTTGGGGATGATGGTATCGTAGCCGCGCGTATCCTGGAGGCCGAACAGCATCCCGGAGTTGGGAGGAAGGATGTCCTCCTCGCCGAAGGAGACGACCCGGTAGGGCTGCTCCTCCTTCGGCAGGGCGGCGATGGCCGGCGGCACGAAGTCGAGCAGGCGCGGGTCGGCCGCGGTGTTGAAGCTAGCGCTGTAAGACAGCAGGTCGGCGGCCAGCACCAGAAGGGCCAGCAGTGGAGCGAGGGCCACGCCCCCGGCCCACGGCAGCCGCCAGCGGCGCGCCGCCACCCACAACACCGCAGCGGAGCCCAGTAGCGCCAGCGCCAGGAGAAGCGCATTGCGGAACTCGTACGAGTACAGCATCGTCCCGTCGGCGAAGGCCGTCTGCAGCCGGTCCACTCGCGAGAGGAACCTGCCCGCCAGCGCGAACGCCCTCTCGCGCCACAGCAGCGTAGCGACAAGGCCGGCCAGCAGGGCCAGACCCAGGCCGAGCGCTCCCCATTTCAGCCGTTCCAATGCCCTGGATGGACCATCGGCCAGCCGCGCGGCCCCCATTCCGGCGAGGGCGATGACGCTGACCATATAGGGGAAGAGCCACCGGAAGGGCGTGTGCAACTGGTCGAAGCCGGGTACGCCGAAGAAGAATATCCGGTACCAGGGCGCGCCGAAGGCCAGGCTGAGGGAGAAGGCGCCGAACGCGGCGAAGATCCAGGTATAGCGGTTGCGCCGCGTCAGCAGGGCCAGCCCTGCCAGCAGCAGAGTCAGGATGCCCACATACGCCGCGCCCTCCACGTAGTTCTTCCGTCCCCAGAAGATGGTCTGCGGCGGGTCGGTTGGCCGGCCCAGCGCGTTATCGCCCACCGGCTTCGTCTGGAAGTCGCGCAAATCGAAGAAGGAGTGGTGGGAGGGATTGCCAAAGAAATCGGGCATCAGAAAGGCGAAGACATGGTCCTTGGGCAGGGCATAGCCGGCCACCTGCTGATAGCCGACGTACCCGCTGCGGAAGTTGGCGCGGATGGCCTCGGCAAAGGGAGCGATCTGCACGGCCGCCAGCGCCGTGCCCAGCCCGACCATCAGCAGCGCGGCGAGCGCCGCCCGGACGAGCGGGCCGGGACGCCCCACCTGACGGGCGGTGGCGACCAGCCGGGCCAGGGTGTAGAAGCCGGCGCTGAACAGGATGTAGAAGGATATCTCCATATGGCCGGCCAGGAACTGCATCGCCACAGTCACCGCGCCCAACACCACCCACAGGAGGGTACGGCCTCGCCCGTGCTCCACGTCCCTGATGACCAGCTCCACGAAGGCCAGGAGCAACGGCAGCCAGACGGCGGTGCTGACGATCATGGGCCACTGAAAGGACGTCAGCAGGAAGCCGCAGAACGCGAAGGCCACGCCGCCGAAGAGGGCTCCCCACCGATTGAGGTCGATGACGCGCAGGTAGATGTAGGCAAACAGCCCGGCCAGGAAGAGGTGCAGCCCGATGAACCAGGCATAGGCGAAGGGCAACGGCACGACGTAGAACAGCGCCCCCAGGGGGTACAGCACGCCGTATTGCCCCGCGGCCAGGAAGGGCACGCCGCTCAGCAGGTACGGGTTCCAGAGGGGAATCTCGCCGTGGGCCAGCGATTCTCTGGCGAAAGCCTTCCACGAGATGTTCTGGAGGATGGCATCGCCGATGAGGTGGTTGTTGGGGATACCGATGCCGTACCGGGCGGCGAACTCCTTCCACGGCGGGTACAGAAAGAGGTTGTCGATAGGCAGAAGGACCATGCCTGTGAAGAGCGCCTTGCCCAGGAAAAGCGCCACCAGAAGCAGCAGAAAGCCCGCCGCCAGCAGATCAGGCCGAATTCGGCGCAACCTCGGTCTCCCCTCCTCTAAGGTCTGTTACCCCCGTCGGGCCGGCGCGCCCCTCCGCATTGCACGGCCATATTACACGGATGGGGCAGGCTGCGACAACCTGCCCCATAGCCCCAGTGCCCATTTGCATACTTGGCGGCCAGGCCCCCCTGCTCGCACCAGAACGGCCGCTCCTTGCGTACTGCCTTGGTGACACGCGTTCCGCCTAGAACCGGTCGATGTTCTCCGGCGTGACCACCTTGTGCAACTCGGCGCAGGGGGCTCGCCCCTGGGCCAGCAGGCCGCCATCCACCTCGAAGCACTGCCCCGTGACATACCCGGCATCGTCCGCCGCCAGGAACACGGCTGCCCACGCGATATCCTCGGGGAATCCCTCGCGCCCCAGAGGTATGACCGAGCGTCGTCGCGCCTTCTCTTCCTCCGGGACATTCTCCCAGCCCGTGGCGGCGATCATTCCCGGCCGGATGGCATTGACGCGAATGCCCCACGGCGCCAGGTCTACCGCCACCGCCCTGGTGAACGAGTCGATCGCCCCCTTCACCGAGTCGTAGGCGATACTGAGGCGATGGGCACGGGACGCGGCGTTGCTGCTCATGTTGACGATGGCCCCGTGGCGCTTCTCGGCCATAATCTGTGCGGCCCGATGGGTGCAGTAGAACAAGGCGCCCATGTTAAGGCGCACGTACTCGTCCCACCCGGCGGAGGTCATCTTGAGGAAGGGCCCCTTCTCCCCTTTGTTCACGTAGGTCTGGGCGTTGTTCACCAGTATGTCCACGGTGCCAAACGCCCGCAGCGTCTCGTCGAACAGGCGCTGGACCTGCGGCTCCTGGGTCACATCGGCGACCACGCCGATAACCTGGCTTCCGTCGGCCTTGATCTCGCTGACCAGGGCATCCACTTCGGCAGGGTTGCGGCCGTTGACTACTACCTTCGCCCCCTCACGCGCAAAGCGCCGGACGATGCCCCGGCCGATGCCCTTCGTGGACCCCGTGACGACCGCGACTTTGTCTTTCAGAATCATTCGGCTCCTCCTCCGCGACTCCCACAATGATCAGGAGCCGGCCCACCGGCTCCTGGTGTTGCCACCTGTCTTGCTGATGCTGATTGTAGCGGCGCGGTATTTGCGCCGTCAAATGGTCGCACGGAGGTCACTGCTTTTCGGACTGAGGGGAGGGCGAACCACCAACTACCGGGGGCGACTATAATCTCAGTCAGCTACGAAACGGCCAGCTTGGGTATACCTCACCCCCTTTGTCCCCTTGTATCTTTAGGTGGTTGGTTGTATGTATAGACAACCGGCAGGTTGGGACGAGGTAGGCCGAGGTCCCCTTGGTCTAACAGTCCGGCGGAGAGCGTGGTCGCCTCGTCCCTTGTCCGATAGA
>JAMCWG010000016.1 GCA_023475235.1 Chloroflexota bacterium | reverse complement strand
GAGTGTGCTCTGATGGCCGCGCGCAAGATACTGACCGCCGAGAATCCTGTCCTGCGGCAGAAGTCCAAACGGGTGGGCAAGATGGACCGGTCCTTGTCGCGGCTGATCGAGGACATGTTCGAAACGATGTATGAGGCCAACGGGCTGGGCCTCGCGGCCATCCAGATCGGCGTGCCGCTGCGCCTGGTCGTCATCCAGCTCCCCGAGGGACTGGAGGACGAGCCGATGTCCGGCAAGCGCCTCGTGCTCCGCAATCCTGAGATCATCAAGACCAGCGGCGAATGCCTGGTGGAGGAGGGCTGCCTCAGCCTGCCCGGCTACGTAGCCGATGTGTCGCGAAGCGAGCAGGTGACGGTCCGGGCGCGGGATGAGCACGGCAAGGAGGTCCGAGTTCGGGCCAGCGGGCTGCTGGCCCAGGCCCTCCAGCACGAGATCGACCACCTCGAGGGCATCCTGTTCATAGACTACCTGAAGAGCCTGGACGAGCTCCGTCCGGTCCGCCGGAAAGCCGAGGGGCCGGAAGAGGAGTCAGGGGTATTGAGGGAGCCATCGGTCACTGCCGAGGAATAGCCCGAGCGTTTCAACGACTCCAGTGGCACCGATGGCCGCGGCTGCATCTGTGGGCGCGGCCTTCCGCTATTGGGGGAAGGGAGCAAGTATGCCGTATCACGCTTTCGGGTGACGATATTGCAGAAGGAAAAAGCCGTACCTGTCGGCTTGGGGAGGGGTTGAAGAAAAGAGAATGATTCATTCTGATAGTCCTTATCAATGTGGTCTTACACCCCATATGCTTAGGATGAAAGCAGACATCGATCTCTGGGTGGATAGTTCATCGCGATATTATCGGTTATTCTCGAAAAGCGGATACTGCAAGGAGAGCTGATGAAGATACACGAGTACCAGGCTAGAGAAATCCTGGCCAAACACGGCGTCCCTGTCCCCCGAGCGGAGGTAGCTACCTCACCGGCCGAGGCCCGCGCCGTCGCCGAGCGGCTGGGCGGAAGCGTCGTGGTGAAGGCCCAGGTGCTGGTGGGGGGCCGCGGCAAGGCAGGCGGGGTCAAGCTGGCCGCCGGTCCGGCCGAGGCGGAGGAGATCGCCGGCCGGATCCTGGGAATGGACCTCAAGGGGATCACGGTCCGCAGGGTCCTGGTAGCCGAGGCGGTCAACATACAGAAAGAGCTATACCTGGGCGTAACCATCGACCGCAGCCGGCAGGCCGTGGTCGCAATGGGCAGCGCCGAAGGGGGCGTAGAGATCGAAGAGGTGGCCAGGACCGCGCCGGACAAGATTATCAAGGTCTACGCCCATCCGATGCTGGGCTTCGCCGACTTCCACGCCCGCCAACTGGCCTATGGGATGGGTCTTGCCCCATCCTTTGCCAGCGACTTCACTCGCATCATGCGCGGGCTGTACAACGCAATGGTGGCTACCGATGCTTCTCTGGTCGAGATCAATCCGCTGGTAATTGTCGACGGAAAGCTGCTGGCCATCGACAGCAAGATACTCCTCGACGATAACGCTCTGTACCGTCACAAGGACCTGGAAGCCCTGCGCGATCTGGACGAGGACGATCCTTACGAGCGCGCCGCACGCGAGGAAGGGCTGAACTTCGTGAAGCTGGACGGAAATATCGGCTGCGTGGTGAACGGGGCCGGCCTGGCGATGGCCACAATGGATGTGGTGAAGCTGTACGGCGGCGACCCGGCCAACTTCCTGGACATCGGCGGAGGCGCCCGCGCCGAGTCGGTGGCCGCGGCTTTGAAGATCATTCTGTCCGACCCTAAAGTGGAGGCTGTCTTGTTCAACATCTTCGGCGGCATAACCCGTTGCGACGAGGTCGCCAAAGGCATCGTCGCGGCCCAGGGCCAGTTGGAGCGCAAGGTGCCGATGGTGGTGCGCCTGCTGGGAACTAACGAAGAGGAGGCCCGCCGTATCCTGGCCGAAGCCAGTCTTATCTCCGCTACCACAATGGAAGAGGCAGCGCAGAAAGTCGTGGCGCAACTGAAGCAAGGGTAGGGAAGGAACAGAAGAGAAATGAGTATACTCATCGATAATGACACGCGCCTGGTGGTGCAGGGGATTACCGGCCGCGAGGGCGAATTCCATGCGCGGCAGATGATCGCTTACGGGACAAAGGTCGTCGCCGGCACTAACCCGGTCAAAGGCGGCCAGACGGTGGCCGGTGTGCCGGTCTTCAACATGGTGAAGCAGGCCGTCGCCGAGACGGGGGCCAACACGTCGATCATCTATGTGCCTGCCTTCGCCGCCGTCGACGCCATTCTGGAGGCAGTGGACGCCGGCATAAAGCTGGTGGTGTGCATCGCCGAAGGTATCCCCACCCTCGATATGATCGAGGTGGTCCGCTTCGTGAAGGAGAACGGCGCGCGGCTGATCGGCCCCAACTGTCCCGGGCTGATGACCCCCGGCCAGTGCAAGGTCGGGATCATGCCCGGGCACATCGCGAAGCCGGGAAAGGTAGGGCTGGTCTCTCGCAGCGGCACCCTCACCTACGAGGTGGTGAAGGCGCTCTCCGACCTTGACCTTGGCCAGTCCACGTGCGTGGGCATCGGCGGCGACCCCATCATCGGCACCAACTTCATCGACGTGCTGGAGATGTTCCAGGCCGACCCGGAGACCGAGGCCATCGTGATGATAGGCGAGATCGGCGGCAGCGACGAGGAGCAGGCGGCCGAGTACATCAAGAAGCACGTCACGAAGCCGATGGCGGGCTTCATCGCCGGACAGACCGCTCCGGAAGGCAAGCGAATGGGGCATGCCGGGGCCATCATCTCCGGCGGCACCGGAACAGCGAAGGAGAAGATCGCGGCGATGACGGCGGCAGGCGTGCGGATGGCGGAGAGCCCGCCCCGGGTGGGCGCCGTTATGGCAGAGATGCTCAAGGGTTAGTTGTCGTTAGCACAGAGGCAGGAAGTGCGCCCGCCTCTGAATGATGGCACGATAGGAGGTGTGCGATGAAGCAACGCTGGGAGATCCGCCTGTCGGGGACAGGCGGGCAGGGATTGATCCTGGCCGGGCTCATCCTTGCCGAGGCGGCGGCGATCTACGACGATAAGAACGCCCTCCAATCTCAGTCCTATGGACCCCAGGCGCGAGGTGGGCTGAGCAAGTCCGAGCTTATCATCAGCAGCGGGGACATCGATTATCCCAAGGTGCAAGCTCCTGACATTCTGCTGGCTATGTCGCAGGAGGCGGCCGATCACTACTCGACCGATCTGCGCAAGGATGCGGTGGTAATCGTCGACTCACAGTGCGTGGACCGTCTGCCCACCAGGTCTGCTTGTGCCCTGCCCATCACTGAGATCGCCTGCCGGGCCACCGGCCATACCATCACGGCCAGCATGGCCGCCATTGGAATCATCGCCGGGTTGACCGATGTGGTGTCGCGCGACGCTTTGCTGAAGGCAGTGGCCGCCCGCGCGCCGAAGGGCACCGAGGACATGAACTGCAGGGCGGTGGAGGCAGGTTTCGACGCCGCGGATGAGTGCCGCGTGGCCCGCGAGATGCAGTCCCGCACTATCGGCGGGAAGTGAGAGCTGTCCAGGCACCGACACGGCCGCGCCGGCCTCGCGTGACAAACACAAGACACCCGTTTTCCACCGCGAACGCCCTGCGCCGGTGGCCGGAAGCTCGTGACGGTTTGCAGGCTGGGAGGCGGGGATGAGGGCGAGGGACGATCCTCAGTGCTCCCGGGTCCCCGGGGTAGGCGTTTGCCAGGTACCGGGTCCGGTGAGATGGAGTCGTGTGCCGGTGCTCCTTGCGTTTGCCACTCTTGCAGTGTTGACCGCGGCGATGGCCGGTTGCCAGTGGCTGGGGCCGGGCGGGAGCCAGTCGACCGGCCCTCCAAGCAGTACCGTGACGGCTGGCGCGGTCACCTGGTCGTTTCCCACCGCGGCTCCGGCACCAACGGGCAGGGCGAGATCCTCGGCGACGCCTGATGTTGCTGCGGTGACGCCGGCGGCAGGCTCACCGCTTCCCACCCTGCGTCCCCTTCCCCCGCCTCCGACGGCTGCTCCGTCCGATGCGGGACCTGCGGCGGCTGAGGAGCCGCCCGCCTCGCCGCGGGCTACGCCGGTGGCAGAGCGCCCCGCCGCCGGTGTGCCTCCCGCCCGGCCGGATTCACCGCCGGCCGTGCCTTTTGCCCAAGGACTGCTGCCTTCGCCCGGCTATCAGCCGCCTGATCTGGCCCTGGACCGGGAGCTGGAGCGGCGGGTGCGGGAGCGTCTCGGCGACGATGTGGGCGACTACGGCATTATGGTGAAGCGGCTGTCTGACGGCCGAGGAGTGGCCATCAACCCCGACCGGGTGTTCTACGCAGCCAGCCTGTTCAAGCTGGAGGTGCTCTATTCAGTGTTCAAGCAGCGAGCGCTTGGCATGCTGGACTTCGGCGAGCTGCTGACAATAACCCCATTTGAGGCCAGCTACGATCTGGAGACGCTGCCCTGGGAGGTAGGCAGCCAGGTCTCGGTAGCCGACCTGTTGGAGGCGATGGTCACCTTCAGCGACAACACCAGTGCGATCGTGCTGTACGATCGCGTCGGCTGGGCGAGGGTCGACAGCGACATGAGGGAGCTGGGGCTGCAGGATAGCTCGGTGTTGACGGAGGACCTTCCCACATCGGCCCGTGACATGTTCGTCCTGATGGACGCGATTGCCAGTGGGGAGGCCGTGGACCGGGAGTCGAGCGCCGAGATGATCGATCTGCTCTCCCGCCAGCGAATCAATAACCGGCTGCCGGCGATGCTGCCGCCGGAAACGCTGGTCGCCCACAAGACGGGGGAATGGGACAATGCAACGCACGATGTAGGAATCGTCTACGCTCCCAGCGGCCCTTATGTCGTTGCCCTGCTGTCGGACAAGCCGTGGGACATCTCCACCGAGGCAGAGCTTTCGGCGCTGGTGTACGAGTACTTCGAGTCGGTGCGTTAGAGTAGTAGCGCGGGGGGCTTGCCCCCGCCCGTCGCTCGCTAGAGCGACACCGGCTCCTCGTCGGTAAGATTGAGCCGCTCGCTCACCAGGTAGACAAAGGCGTTCCAGCCGTAGTCCCGCCGGTAGGCGGGCCCCACACCGAAATATGGGCTCACTGGATTGGTGCTCAGGTACTCGTGGAGGCTCCGGTCCGTCCGCACTTCCGAGCGAATGCGCGCCAGCAGCAGGCCGCGGGCGGTGGGGTCGTTGTGCAGGGCAGCCACGCCCAGCGCCAATGCATCGTACAGCAGCCAGCTGCCGCCGTTCTGATACTCTCCCGGCAGATTGTCGGTGGATGCCGGCAGCCAGGCCGGGTCCAGATAGTCACCCACCGGCTGGCTGGTCACGCGATAGCCGAGAAAGTCGCCCTCTGGATAGGTAGCCGTCGCGAAATAGGAAAGGGTTGACTGCACGTGGTCGTCCGAGAGGATGGGCTGGCCGGTCAGATGGTAGGCCATGTATTCCCCGGTGAGACAAGACACATCTATGAGATTGCTCTTCTCGGAGAGGGTAACCGTCTGCCATTCCGGGCTGTACAGGGCACGGTACTGCTTCTCCGCGTTGCTCACCTTCAGCAACGACGGCTCGACGCCCATCTTTTGGACGCAGCGCGCGGCCACGGCGTACAGGCCCTGGTTGTAGGAGATGACATCGGGGGTGCCGAAGCTCAACGTGTCCATCCAGTAATGATAGGTGCCCGGACCGGTCACATACCTGCCGCGCTGGACGTGCCGGTCCACGAATTGCCACGCCTTGTACACCGGCTCGCTTTGTAGGCGCACGCCGGCGCGCCAGAGGTAATAGGTCCACAGGAGGTACAGGATTGTGCTCTCGTCCTCCTTCCCCTCGCGTCCGCCGTCGCGAAGGAGAAGGGTTGGAATCTGCCCGCTCTCGAGCTGCCGATCGGCCAGCCGGCGGTAGATGCGGTTGCTCAGCTCGACGTCTCGGAGCGCCATAGTGATCCAAAAGGCATCGCGGGTGTACATCTCGTAGTAAGGGCCGCCGGGCCGCACCCAATCGCCGGTGGAAGAGACGCAGTTGCGGGCCGTGCGCAGGCTGAGGGAGCGGAAGCTCGGCAGCGAGAAATCGCTTTCGTCCGGCGCGAGGGCCGGCGCGCGATTCCTGATGGTAAGGGCACTCAGGCTTCCCGCCAGCGCCATGCCGAGAAACTGGCGGCGGCCCACTTTCGAGGGGAATGATGCGTCGAGGGGATTGGCGTCGTTCAGTGCAGCTCGCTCAGAGGGAGGGCGCCAGCGACGAAAGCCCCGCAGTAGTCCAGGTAGTCTCACCGTTGCCTCTACTGTCGCTCTGCCCGGCCCCCGGACGGGCAGAGCACGACGCAGGCCCGCGCCAAAGGCATCGAGTTGCTGTCCATAGCCAGGAAAACGGAGATGTGCTCCGTGACAGAGCGATCTCGGGTAACCGGACTGACCTGATTGTAGTACTTGATAGTCTCCACCCGGATATCCTGCTGACCGACGGGCCAGCGCGTTACAGAATCGCGCGCCCGCCTGTCTGAATTATAGAAAAGTGCAGATAGAAATGTCAATTGCCAAAGCTGCCGCAAGATGCGTCATCCCTGGTAATGCTGCTGGACAGGCCGGTCACGTCGCCGGCCACGAGAACAGAAGCCTTGAGATGCAGACCTACTTGCAGTGAGTCGCGGCCTCACATGCTTTGTCCTTCTACGCCCTTGCGCGGGTTCCGAACCCGTGATGCACATTAAAAGACGAATAGGGTAGCCAAGGCAAGATCCTGCCGTCCAAACTGGCGGCTGAGCAAGATACCAAGGTTGAGGGCAGCCAGTTT